>CALZJV010000103.1 GCA_945787595.1 uncultured Desulfobacterales bacterium
GATCCTCCGTGTAATTCCCAAATGGAGCTATCTCAGAATATCCGAGCTTTTTATATAGAGCGATAGCTTCATGCTGTTGAATGCCGGTTTCAAGGCGCGCTGTAAAAATAGATTATTTTTTGAGTGGCGGGGCGCTTTTTCTATTGACCTGACCTTTAATGGGTGGCATCTTAATTTTGACAAAAAACATTTTACTCCGGCGCTGTGAAAAGCCGGAGGGTAAGCAACATTGGGGTTTCATCGAACAGAGACCGGCCCTTGAAAGCACTCAGAAACTATCACAGACTAATTGACCAGGTTGATAATGTCTGTCGCCGGATTCAGGAAGGGTATGCCGAGCAAATTGCCTGCGAAAAAGGATGTGACGGCAACTGCTGCCGTATTCATCTTTCGGTTTTTCCAATCGAAGCTATTTCTCTTGTCATCGCCTCGAAAAAAATGTCCCGGGAAATGGTGCGTCACATAAGGCAGATAGCCAGTCAAGCAAGTAGCTTTGGTCCCTGTCCGCTTCTTGAAGAAGGTGCATGCCTTATGTATGATTCGCGGCTCATTATTTGCCGAACCCATGGCTTGCCGATGCGCAATGACTATAGAGGCCATCGGTTTATCGGATTCTGCCAGAAAAACTTCCACAAACTAGATCCGATACCCGATGATGCCGTCATAGATCTGGACTGGCTTAACAACAATCTCGCAGCTGTCAACCAGTTGTTTGTAAATGAGTGCTCTGACCGTATTGGTTTGAGTCCGCGATTTTCTATTGGTGAGGCACTGTTGATTGATCTATAAGCGCCCACCTAAGGGCTCACTCAAAAATAACTTAACATTTAATACGCCGATGCATCCCGCCTGGCTGCGTTGCGAAAGCTCGGAATATCCAGATATTCCTGCGTTTTCGCGCCTTGCCAAACGAGCGCCTCAACGCCTAAAATTGTGAATTTCTTTATTCGTGAACCCTAAGTGAGTCAGCATCTTATGTCGAAAGGCAATGATATCGTCGTTTTTATCTCGACCCGAAAACCGACTTGCTGGGAATGCAAGCAGGAGCTCGGGCGCAGAGCTTGGATAACATTGGACCGGAAGAAAAATGCCCTGTGCCTGAACTGCGCGGATCTGGATCACCTGGTCTTTCTTCCCTCCGGGGATGCCGCGCTCACCCGCCGTTCCCGAAAGTACTCCGGACTATCGGCAGTCGTCGTGAAATGGTCGAACGCCCGCAAACACTATGAACGGCAAGGCCTGCTTGTCGAAAACGAAGCGCTGGAGCGTGCAGAAAAAGAGTGCGCCGTCGACGAGGAAGCCAGAAAACTCGCTCGTGCAAGGGCAGCAGCCCGCCGAGCTGAATTGGACCTTGAATACATCCAACGCTTTGCAGGTTGTGTTCGTGAAATATACGTTTATTGCCCCACAGGAAGAGAGAACCTGATCGCCGAGCATGCCTGCCGGAAATACAGTGGCCGCGTGGGTAGGAGTGCTGCTGCCAAGGCATTGGACGAAGCGGCAGTGCGGCTTGCCGTGAGCGCACATGTCCGGCATGCGGAAACGAATTATGATGAATTGCTGCTGAAAGGTTTCGAGCGGTTGGACGCGCGGGAAAAGGTGTATCCGGAAGTTTCTCGAACTCTTGATCTCTGGGAGTACGGCGGATCGCAAGATTAAAGCTTCGGATCACCGGTCTCGCCAGAGCTTGAATGGTGAAATTTCCATATTGAATCAGTTAAGGAGACATGATGCATAAATCTAAAGAATGAAGATCTCTCGATTTCTTTAGTGAGCAAGCACGCGGGAAAAATAAAATAATAAATAATTATAAGGATTTAGAAAAAAATAGGCCGGCATATTATATCACTAATCAAGATTTGACAGCGTAGTTATCTGGAACCGAAAACAAACCCCGCTTATTATCCTAAAAGCGGGGTTTTTAACTTGCGGCATTTTTAAAACCAGAGATCAGCTCTTGCATGTAGAACCGCAGCCCCCACCGGCTGACTGGTTTTGGGTCAGGCGTTCGAGCTGTTTGTCATAAAATTTAACTTTTGACAACCCCCGCGCATTGTTAAACCAGGCCAGATACTGTTGCTGTTTATCATCATCGCTGGCTGCATCCCTGAGAACTTGTTCTTCTACGTAGTAACGGAGAAGCACACGATTTTCAAATTTTTTCATGAAGTAATCAAAAGGATACCCGCTTTCTTCCAGGGAAGCTTTAAGCTTCTCAGGGTCGATATTCTTTTGCATGACATAATTGCCGAACTCCTGTTCAAGTATCTTCGGATCAACCCGATAACTGACACGCTGGACTTCCTGCATCTGGATGCCTTCTTTGATCAGGCGAGCTATGACCTGCGCCTTTATACTGTCCAACACTTTTTTCCCGCGCTCATCTGAAAAAACATTTTGCCCATAAATCTTTTTATATCGATTTTTAGCATAGGCCACCTCGGTGTCAAAATCAGCACGTGAGATATCCCAGCCGCCAACAGAGGCAATGTAAAACTTGGCGCGTTGGGTTGCAACGGCTACTTCTTCCTTCAGCTGGTCGGCCGTCACGATTTGGCTGACTGTGGCAGGATAGCCGCTGGCTGTGATGGATGATGCAAAGCGATTGACCTCTTTTATTTTTCGACTATCATAATAAACCTCGGCAATACCGCCGGAAATATTGACGATGATGTCCTGGATGCCCTCATATCCGGCCAGGCTTGATTTGATAGTGGAAATACACCCGGAACACGACATGCCCTCAACCTGAAGAACAACCTTGGCAGTGTTTGCAGTGACTTTGGTAACAACAGATGAATTGTCGGCCGCCTGTACGCCTTCCGGATTTCCAATCACCGGTTTATCAGCAGTTTTTATTGTTGGCGTCGGGTACGATTGTGCTGCAGCAGGATTTGTATTGCTATCTTCACGCCAGGTATATGCGTATACTAAAACCACCGCCGAAATCAATATCAGCAGGGGGGATATGATGACGATTTTGTTGGATGCGATCCATTTGATTATTTTCATTTCGTAAAATCTCCACTTTAAAAATAGGTGATATGTGCAAGCTGATCGGGTTCGTCTGTTCGGGCAAAAACCTTCTAACAGACGTAAAATTTTATGGGGACAGGTGTTGGTTTCAAATGATCAGGCAAAGATGTTCTAAATACAGGGGAACTTGACTCGATACCAACGCAGCAGGAAGCAGATGCCTCGATGCAGACAACGAGATCTGGACACAGGACTCACCAATGGGAACTGCCGTTCCCAGAAGAAAGGGGTAATAGCTTGCCTGAGAGGGTGATGAATTAACGGTATTTATATCCTGCAAAGGATTCGTCAGATCGCAAAATATATCATTACATTCACCACAGCACTCCTGCAGGGAAAATGCAAAATTGAGCAAGCCGTCGCAATGGTCCATATCCATTGGGTCGCAGCAGCACATCGAGGATGGACAGGGTTCGGCCACGACGGCGGCACCGGCCGCTAAGTTCAGCCCCAAAAGGCATGCGAGAGTGATGGCTGATATTTTGCGAATCAATCGAATCATGAGGAATAATTCATCGGATAACATTAGTCGTGAATTATATTAAATCCTACTAAAATGATCAAGTTAAATTATCATTTTTGCTCTGCAAATATAACAGTATCATTTCTAGGATACTAATTGCGCCAAGGAGCTCAATGCATGTTGTTAGCCGTGTTTTTTCCCTTGACATATTGTGCATATCTTTATATGTGGCTTTATGGTTATATCGAATTAAAATAACTATGTGCCTGATGTTCTGCTATCTTCCGCAGGATGCTCGATCATGGTTTTTGAGAATAAACAAACCGTGCATCTTATGATGAGAATGGATCGACGCCCAAAATGTGAAGTTATTTTTGAGTCAGCCCTTAGACTTGACAGTTTCAATATAAATTTGTCGCAACGCTTAAGTTTCAACAAATTTCCCCTAAAAAAGTTATACGCAATCTAGTTTCTACAAGTATAGCCAATTCAATTAAAACAACATTACACTCTCGTTATGACATAATGATCCCGCCATGTCATTAAGGAGACCATCAGATGTCACCTCGTGAAACGATCCTCAAATTGATCAGAGATAAAACCGTTGCCTCAGATTTAAGGCGACGTTCCGGCAACAGTGATGCCGTCCGGGCATTGCAAACCATTTTCAAAGTGGGGGGCTCATGGAATTTTTAATCGCTCGATTGACAGAAATAGAAAATCGTAAAGACATCACCAACGCTCAAGGACAAATCGTCGGTGCGGAAATTAAATTTAAATTTTTAGAGGACCGGGATCTTATCGTCGGCGGCGACAACGAGGGCACAACCAATCAGACAGTTGAGTTGGCCAGGGGCACCCACACGATAACACTTGGGCCGCCCCTTGATTTTACTCCTAAAACGATGAAGATCGTTCTCAAAGACACCACGGTTATCTCACCGATGGAGGTGCGTTTTGAAAAGATATAAAATCAGACGGTATTGGTTTCTGACTTTAACCCTGGTCGTTTTAACGGCTACAGGCTGTGCCCACTACCCGAAAAATCAACCGCTCGAGGAGCCGTCTACGGCGATAACCTACGATTTCAGACGGCTTGATCAGCCGCCCGATGCGGATGAGACATTTGTCGTACTGAGCTTCTCCGGCGGTGGTACCCGCGCGGCGTGCCTGTCATACGGGGTTTTAAAAGAACTGAAAAATACGAAGCTGCCGGGGACTGATCGGACGGTGTTGGAGGAAGTTGACGTTATTTCGACGGTTTCCGGGGGGTCATTTACCGGCGCCTATTATGCCCTCTTTGGCGACCGAATTTTTACCGATTTTAAAACGAAATTCCTCAAACGCAATATCCAGCTGGAGCTGGCGGGAAAAGTGGCCAATCCTTTCAACTGGTTTCGATTAGCCTCACCTTACTTCAGCCGGATTGATCTGGCCGCCGAACTCTATGATCAGACCGTCTTTGAGTCCGCAACTTTTGATGCTTTAGCCCGCAAGGCCACCCGCCCGTTTTTAATCATTAATGCCACGAATCTTTACCAGGGAGCCCGCTTTGAATTTACCGATCCTCAATTCAGGTATCTGGGTTCTGATATCGGATCATACCCGGTGTCCCGGGCCGTGGCTGCATCATCGGCCTTTCCGTTTTTATTGTCCCCCATCAGTCTCGTCAACTATGCCAAACCCAAGGGCTATAATATATCCCAAAAGGATCAAGATGCCCTGGAAGACTACTGGATCAACAAACGTACCTATTACGCCGTTTACAATAACTACATTTATGCCGAACCCAACGGGCACAAAAACCATCCTTACCTGCACCTGATGGATGGGGGACTCGCCGATAATATTGGTTTGCGCGCGATTTATGACCTTCTCGTTCGCGCAGATATTCGCACTAGAATTAATAAGGGCAAAATCAAGCGATTCCTGGCAATCGTAGTAAATTCGAAGGCTGATAACCCGGCCAAAATCGATAAAAAGGAAAGCCCACCGGGCCTGATGACCGTCGGCTTTAAAACCGCGACCCTCTCGCTTGACAATTACTCCTTTGAAACGGTCGAGATGTTTAAAGAATTGGCTGCTCAAAGAATCCAGGTTCAGGCAACTCTCAAGGCCTGCCAGCAGAAAATTAATCAAAACTGCAGCAATAAGTTCAAAATTCCACTACTGGTCGGGGGAGATATGAAGTTGTACGTCACGGATCTGACATTTGACAATATTCCACTGAAGTCCCCAGCCTCGGGAATCAAAGGCCGCAATTATTACAATGAATTGCCGACGACATTCTATTTGCCCGGTGAACAGGTGGACAATCTGATAACTGCGGGCGGCTGGTTGGTTAAAGAGAATCCTGACTTCAAACGCTTTTTAAGGGAGTATCAACCGTAGCAAACATCGACGATGCCGGGCCTAGCGGATAGACTCGCACAACTGAGAGGCTGACGCACAGGTTACATCCGGTATGTCCCGATCAGCAGAAGTCAAATTCCAACATAAGATTGGAAGCCTGTATTAATACCGGTCAGTGATGCCATAGCAGGCACTTAAAGATGTCATCATAATCATTAACAATAAGGAGGTTCAATAAAATGCAGTTGTTAGATGCCGGGATTGCATTTGCACTTACCCTCGCGGGCCTTGCGACGGTCGTCAGCATAATTATCGAAATCATCCACCGGGTGCTCAACCTTCGCTCCAAAGGTCTCAGGGCAATGCTGGAACAACACTTTGACGATGTAATTGTGCCGGTGATTAAAACCAAAGTCGAAAAGGCAATCCAAGGCAAGGGCAAGATATTGGCGGATGAACTGAAAATGTTACGTGAAAATTTGATTGAAAAAATGACCGCCAACCCGCTTGTGAAGCTTCAAAAATTAAGCTGGCTGCCAAAGCGGGCTGTTAAGGCCCTGTCGCAGTACAATCAAGTCACAGCCCTTGATTTCCTTAATCGTATCCCCGAAACGGAAGTCTATCAGTACATCGAGCTACGGGGCAAAATGACGGTTAGTGAGCGCTTGAAAAAATTTGATAAAAAATATGAAGAGTATGAAAAGGCCATTTCCAACTATTTTAAAAGGCGGGCGCAGCTTTTAGCATTTGTGGTCGGCGTTATCCTGGCGATCGCGGTCAATATTCACAGTATCCGACTGTTTGAGAGGTATCTAAATGATCCGGAGCTGACGGCCACGGTCATCGCACAGACCGACAATATTGAGTCAGCCATCGCATCTGCGCAAAAACGGCAGGCTGACAAATCTGACACAGAAGAAAAGAATATTAAAGAAATTAAAACCGCCCTCAATCAATACAATGAATTGATGGGCAATTTTAGCGGACTGGGCCTGCCGATCGGATGGGAGTTCTACCCACACTGCCCGACAGACCGGGATCCGGCGACTTTAAAAAACTACGACCCTCAATGCAAGACGGTCTTGAACAGCCTACCGGAGGGTGCCGCTGTAATAAAAAGCTCAATCATTCCCAGGATTGTCAAGACTGCCTTAGCAGATCCCTGGGGATTTTTGAAGTGGCTTTTTGTGGTAATCATCACCGGCACCCTGATCGGGCTGGGTGGACCGTTCTGGTTTGACCTTGCCAGCAAACTTGGCGGCATTCGCCGTAAATTAGGGAGTGCCGGAAGTGCAGCAGATTCCGGCCAGCCGCCCAAACCCGATGATGACCATGATGCTGTAATAGAAGAAATAACCGCCGACTCCAAGTCAAAAACAGCCGGCAGCAAGACTTCAAAGAGGAGAAATACCAAGCAAAGACCCAATTCGGAAACACCAGATGATTAGTTTCTACATACTCACCCTTTTACCAAAGGAGGCCTAAAATTAGAAAGTTATTTTACTGATCATTGTTGGTTGTATGCTTACGGCATGTGCCGGATTGGAATTAACTCAGCCGAACCTTCTCCTTTCCAAGGTGCAGGCTCTGCCCTCCGGCCTGTAAGCCCTGCGGCTGGAAGCGAAGCCGGGGGCTGCCGCGGGATCAGGTAATAGAATCTAGGATAAAACCTTTTCCAGGTTGATCGCAAACAGTTTGGAGGTATCCAAATGAATCTACTGAAGATAAACCTTCTGGGGATAGTTCGTGTTGCTCACCAAGGAGTACCAACCGAAACCGGAATGGGACATGCCGTAAAGGGATTGCTCGGCTACCTGACGCTATTCCGCCATCGGTTCCATGCCCGCGAGGTTTTGGCCGGGCTCTTCTGGGGTGAGTCCAGTGAGGATCGAGCCCGCAGCAGTTTGAATACCACGCTCTGGCGCCTTCGAAAAGTTTTGGAACCAGGTTCTATTCCCACGGGAGCTTTTCTGGCAACCACTCCCACTGGGGAAATCGGCTTTAACCGCAAAAGCGATCACTGGATCGATGTAGAATTCTTCGAAGACCGCATAAAACCGATCCTGGCGATATCCTATGATTCCCTGAATGCGAATGAGGTCAACCAACTGGAGAGTGCTTTGCATCTGTATAAAGGAGAGCTGTTGGAAGGCTTTTATGATGAATGGGCTTTGCGTGAACGGGAGCGCCTGCGCTCGATGTTCGTGCAGGGCCAAATCCATCTGCTTCATCACTACACTCATCACGCTGCCTGGGAACAGGGACTGGCCTGCGCCCAAAATATTCTCCATCTCGAACCCCTGCGGGAAGAAATTCACAGGGAATTGATGCGGCTTTATTTTAAAAACGGCCAAAGGGCTCTGGCGCTGAGACAATATGAGAAGTGCCGCGAAACCTTGGCGTCGGAGTTGGATGTTTTTCCCATGGAGGAGACTCAAATCCTGTACGCTCAAATTTCTCAGAAGACCGGTGGAGATCTTGCTGCATCGGATCCGCGATTGGATCTTATCACCGCCCATAAAGTACTGGCGCAACTTAGAAGGAACATCCATGATTTTGAGAAATCCACGGAAATGCTGAGGCGTTCCGCCAAAAATCTGGAAGGTGCTATAAAAGGCCGGAAGTTGGAAAACGGATGACGGAGGACAGAAGACAGATGTCAGAAGACAGAGAATATTGGATGCGGAATAAAACCACCGGGCGGCCGGTGTTCATCACCGTCGTGCTTCATCGTCGGATACCATATCTCAAAAACCTCGTAGGTCAGGTTGCGCCGCAGGCGTTACCTGACGCTTATGAAACTACAAAGTTTCTTTTCCGATCAGACTGGCCGTTTTTCAGGCCAGCGGCTCCGCTCATTTGAAACTTCATGAGAATTAATGCCATTATAGACCGAGGCTAATGGTGGGTGGGAGTGGCTTCCAGCCACGATTACCGTTACATGCCTAACCGGGTCAATCGCGGCTGGAAGCCGCTCCCACAATCAATATCGCTTAACATAACATCGTCGGAATTTTTTTCATGGTCCCAAAGAGGTGTCTTGTTTGATTAAACCGGCCGCCCTCCAAAGCGGGTAAACTTTTCAAGCCAGCGGCTGGGCTGGAGCTGAAACCCATTACTCGCACCCCGCACCCCGCACCCCACAACTCGCACCCCACAACTCGCACCCCGCAACCCACAACCCACAACCCGCACCCCGCAACTCGCAACCCGCATCACGCAACTCGCAACCAACACCTCTATCCAATTGACTCAATCAATTCTGAAATTTTCTTCTCCAAATATTTAAACCTGTGACAACCCTGTGACGTTGCTGTGACGCAAAAGTGAATGCAGTGCTGTATATAAGGTGCGGAAGAATATTGTACTGACTTTTAATGATACACCCCTGATGTTCAAACAAGAAATCGAATCCGCAATGCAGCCTGATGGAAAAGTGAATCAAAACCAGGTCACGTCCCACACATTTATCGCCCGGTTTTGGCTGGAGCCAAGAGAAATTAAAGATGCAAAACCAATCTGGCGCGGTGTCGTTGAACATGTCGCCAGCGGCCAGCGCCGCTATCTGGAAGATCTCGATGAGATTAAAGGATTCATCGACAATCATCTGCAGGAAACAGCCTTATGGCCTTAGGAAAATTAGTGAGGGATCCTGGTTCAGGGGACCAGACTCTGATTTTACCGGGGGAGGAGGAGAATAAAACCCTGAACCTCTGAACCCTGAACCTTTGAACCCGTGAACACCCACAACAAAAAAATGATCGACGCCGCCATAAGCCATATAGCAGGTCAATTGAATCAATATTTAAAGCGATCCTTTGATCTAAACGAGGATATCGTCGTGGTATCCAATATACTGGAGCAAGATGGCAGCGTGGCTGCCAACGTCGCCAACAAGTTGGTCATGTTCTTAATTAACGTCGAAAAAGATACAACGCCCTTACGGTCGCAAAATAGCCGCACCGCCGGCTTAGACCGGTCTGTCGTCAGCTATCCCCCGATTTATTTGAATTTATACCTGATGGTCGCGGGGCATTTCAACG
This sequence comes from uncultured Desulfobacterales bacterium, assembly GCA_945787595.1. The sequence continues at coordinate 9,895 of CALZJV010000103.1, forward strand.
GTAATAATTATCCCGAAGCCTTAAAATTTTTATCAAATACCATCAGCTTTTTTCAAAGACGTCCGGTGATGGATCATGAGAACACGCCGGATCTGGACAGCCGGATCGAAAAGCTGATTCTGGATATCGAAAACTTGAACATCAAAGATTTAAGCACCCTGTGGAGTGCCATCACCGGCAAATATCTGCCGTCAGTGATATATAAGGTCCGGATGGTGGCATTTGACGCCGGCGACGTCAGACTCCGGACGCCGCTGATCGAGGAAATACAATCAGCGGCGCAAACATAGCATTTTCAGGTCAATTTCATGGGCTCCTATCTACCCTTATTCAGCGTTGAAGTGGAACACACGTTTTTCTCCAAAGGTTGGTGTGCGGGACTTAATTTTGTCCCGACACCCAATAGCCTGATATTCACTGAAAAGACGGGCCTGCTGATCCGGCATACGCAAAACGGTGTGCGTGTCTTTTTTGATCAAAATAGCAGCGAGGCGCTGCGACATTATGCAACCGGCCCGGATGAGCCGCTGCGGCTAGCGTTCAAGGTTTTTGCCAGGGAGATGTTCTTTCGGGCCTATACCGAACTCAGCATCCCTGAAGAAGACGCGATCCTTTACTTTGACAATCAAGGCCGGGAAATCGACGCGACCCACCGGTTCAGATTGCATGACGCAGAATTTGTATCTGCCAAGGATTTTGAAAAGCTGAATTCATCCCGCATTACCGGTATCCTCAGCCGAAAGGATCGGCTGTTAAAGCCAGAATTTATTATCTCCATCGGGCTAGGGGAAACAGAAATCCAGATTTTGGATGCAGCGTCAAAAACCGCATACCATAAATATTACCTCAAGTTCCAGGCCCGGGAGACCTTCTGGAAATATTACCTGCTGGGCAGCATGACGAAAAAGAAATCCTATATTGCTGACCTGAACCATGAGACGGAATTCGAGGATACCGGCCGGGCACAACTGCCTGATAACCGCCTGGCCTTAACCTTCAGGTCGAAACAAAGGATCCCCTTGCGGGAAAAATCCGAGTATCGCTTCCAGTTAAAAGAAAAAGACCCCAATGGCGGTAAGGTTATTATCAGGCGATTGCCGGTCGCCTCGGCCGGTCAATTCTATAAGGAAATTGTAGATGGCAAAGAAGCGATCGTTTCGGAAATATTTATTAACTGTTAAACTCTGAAAGGAGGTAGTTATGGGACAAATGAAAACCCCTGGGGTTTACATCGTTGAAAAGAGCGCCTTTCCGAATTCCGTTGTGGAAGTCGCCACTGCCGTACCGGCTTTTATCGGCTACACTGAAAAAGCCGACAATATGGGGAAGTCGCTGGCCAACACACCCTGGCGGATTACCTCGATGGCGGATTTTCACAAATATTACGGTTTCGGGCCGGTTCCGATGTTCGAGATCGGTGTCCAGCAGAAAAAAGCGCCCGGTGGCGAGGCCAAGCCTAAAGACAAACCCGAAAAACCGGCGGCAAAGGCGGAAGAATCAGGCGGAAAGTCATTTTCCTTTGCTGGTCAGGAGTATCATCTTAACCAGGTCAGTGGAAAATATCTTCTTTATTACAGCATGTTGCTTTTTTACCAGAACGGCGGCGGTCCGTGCTACATCGTCTCGGTGGGCAGTTACGGAGAAGATATTGAACTTGACCGCATGCAAAAAGGCATTGATCTGCTGATCAAGGAGCAGGAGCCTACCATGGTGGTTATGCCCGATGCGGTCCTGTTGGACCAAGAAAATTGTAATTCGCTGCAGCAGGCCGCACTGGCCCATTGCGGCGGGTCAATGAAGAACCGGGTGGCCATACTGGATATCCGGGACGGATACCTCGACCGCCAGGATCCGTCCGGCGACTGCATCGCCGGGTTCAGGAATCGTCTGGGAATAAATTATCTCGATTATGCCGCAGCGTATTATCCCTGGGTGAATACCACCATCGTTCAGGACAAAGATCTGGACTATGAAAACATTGCCAACAAGGAAGTGCTGCAAACCTGTTTGCTGGAGGAGCTTGGTATCGATGTCAAAGACCTTGCAATAAAAGACAAGGATACCCCGGCCGAAAAATCTCAAAAGGCCAAAAAAGCCCAGCAAAAAGAAACCATCGACGCGATCACGCAAGACTGGGACAAAGTCAAACCGCCGCTGAAGCCCGAGGAAATTATCACCAGCAAGATGATGTTGAACAAGAGCCTGGTGGCAATGAGTCCGCTTTTCAACACGCTGCTGCTGGAAATAAAAAACCAGCTCAACCTTCTGCCTCCCAGCGCCGCCATGGCGGGCATCTATACCATGGTGGACAACTCCCGCGGCGTGTGGAAGGCGCCGGCCAACGTCAGCTTAAATGCCGTGGTTTCACCGGCCGTTAACATTACCCATGATGAGCAGGAAGATCTGAACGTCACCCCCATGGGCAAGTCGATCAACGCAATTCGCACCTTTATCGGCGAAGGCACCCTGGTCTGGGGCGCCCGCACCCTGGACGGCAACAGCCTGGACTGGCGCTATATCAGTGTTCGCAGGACCTTGATCATGCTGGAAGAGTCAATCAAACTGGCCGCCAAAGCGTATGTCTTCGAAGACAATGTCGCCACTACCTGGGTCACCATTAAAAGCATGATACGCAACTTTTTAACCGGCATCTGGAAGCGCGGCGGCCTGGCGGGTGCAGTTCCGGATGATGCTTTCAGTGTCTTTGTCGGTCTGGGCGAAACCATGACGCCGGAAGATATCCTGGAGGGAATTCTGAGGGTCACAGTGCTGGTGGCCGTCACGCATCCCGCCGAATTTATCGAGATTACCTTCCAGCAGCAGATGCAGAAATCGTGATGGTTTATCGTAAGTTGGTTTAGTTTATCAAATTAGTTTTTTTCAAATAACTCGCTATGCATAATAAATAAACGAATGCCTAAAGTGATCTAAATTGCCTAAAATGCCTAAAATTGAGGAAACGCTACGCTCTATCCGTTTTTATAAAAATGACAGAATACCACAAATTTAGCTCATTTTAGTTCATTTAAAATTTTAGCTCATTTTCTTAATCCAATTGGGGCGAAGCCCCAACTTATAAGGGAGGTTTATCATGGCAGATGATGGATCCGCTCAATCCGCGGCAGTATGGCCCATGCCCAAGTTTCACTTTCAAATCAAATGGGACAGTGAAGTCATGTCGTTTCAAGAGGTATCCGGCCTCGATGTCGAGGCCCAGCCGATTGAGTACCGGCATGGCGACAGTAAGGAGTTTTCGACGATCAGTATGCCTGGTCT
>CALZJV010000104.1 GCA_945787595.1 uncultured Desulfobacterales bacterium
CCATATCACCCCTCTCTCCGAGCTGTAGGCTCTTAGGCTCTACGAGCCGGAAGCCGGGGTGGACCAAAGCCGGGCCCTCTGGACCCGGATCTTTACTTCAGATTTAACTAGCCTCGGGTCGACACTGATGTCGAGGCTGGTGCAAGTTCACTCGGAAGATAAAATTGGGTGCTGCATTTAACCTATTTCAAACAGGAGAAGAAAAGTGAACTCTCGCGAACGGGTCATGACCGCTTTAAATTTAAAAGAGCCGGATCGGGTGCCGTTTATGGACTTTGTCGATACCATCGTCAAACAGAAAATCATGGGTACCGAAGAGATAGACGAAGCCGAATTTGCCAAAAAAATTGGTATGGATGCCATATATTTCGTCGATTACTGCACGCCACTGTTCTGTAAAAGCCATTGCGGTGAGGAAGATGTGCCAAAAGCGTTCGGAATGACAGGTGAAACGGAGTTTATCGGAGAAGGAATGATCCGAACGGAGAAAGATCTGGATAAAATTGTGCTGCCGGATCCCCATGACGAAAGCTTTTATGATCCGGCTAAAAGATTTATGGAAAAATATCATGACTCGGGTCTTGCTATTTATGCCGGGTTTCGTCCATTTGGCATGTTCAACACAATTTACTCGATGCCGATGATGGATTTTGCTGTGGCGCTTCACGAAAATCTAAAGCTGATCGATACCATGATGGATATTTTTATTGAATGGAATCTTGTCGTTATTGAAAAGCTGCAGCATTTTGGTCTTGATTTCATTGCGACATACAATGATATGGCATACAAAGAAGGTCCTTTGGTGTCGCCGCAGGCTTTCCGGCAGGTCTTTTTGCCGAAAATGAGAGTCGTCGCCGATGCCATCAAGCTGCCCTGGGCCTTTCACAGTGACGGCAACCTGACGATTGTGATGGAGGATTTACTGACCCTGGGTATGAACTGCGTCAACCCCTTTGAACCGCCCTGCATGGATTTGAAAGTTGCCAAGGAAAAATGGGGTGATCGGATCTGTTTGTGGGGTAACATCGATCTGGTTAATACCTTGCCCTACGGGACAGTGGAGGAAGTCGAAGCCGAAGTTAAACAGCGCATCGGGGATGCCGGTGCCGGTGGAGGCTATATCTGCGCTACTGCAAACAGCGTCACCGGTTTTTGCAAAATCGAAAATGTCTTTGCGATGACCAAGGCAGTAAAAAAGTATGGGGTTTACCCATTAAAAGTGAGCTAGCTAGTTTCCATCCATAAATGGTCTTTTTGCCCAATCTCGGCGTCAATCGGCGCGTTTGTTTGTGCGACGTAGCCAGCTACGTCTCCGCACAAACGCAATTGAGCGAATTAACCTCAATGTCCAGTAACCCGGCGATGTGATGTTTGGCTTCTATGCCTTTAGGATGGCCCGGCAGGGACTGGATGACGCCGATTTTATAATCTTCGCGTATCTCTCTCATAAGGACCGGATCGTGGATTTCTGTGACTGAAAGCCCCAGTTTATCAGCAACGTATTTTTTCGCTTCCGCAATTTTCAGGCCCCGAGTCATTTGCATCCTTGCCACCAGATCTCCGGCGGTTCGGATTCCGCCCATGCCCGAAGCCATTGCGTGTGCAATAGCGACCCCGGCGGGATCACCGGTGCCAACCTACAAACCATCCAAGCGGGTGATTTCTACCATGGCCTTTGAAGCAATCGCTACCGTTTCCGGGGGAAGCGTCTGACAGAGCGGTAATCCCCCCACTCCCATGCCCATATTGGCATGTACCGGAATTGCGGCTGCATTCACGCAAGCTTTTGTGAGGGTGACGGCTCTGGAGATATTCCACGGAATTGACTTGTTGGTTACCGTATTGACGACCGGTCCAAAAATCGTCGCGCCGGCCTCTTGTGTCAGCTTCACTTGTGCGTGAGGATATAAGCCCGCCAGACGTGTGCCGTTATGTTGAATTTCAGCATGCATGCCCAGCACAAATTCCCCTGCCATACCGATTTCAATGCAAATATCCGGATACTTCTTTTTAAGGATTTCCGATGCCGACAGAGCCGCTTTAAAATCCGGATCTCCTGCGGAACCGACCGTGTCTAAGTTAATACCCTCCGCCCCGGCCTCGTAAAAAGCCGAAGCCACATAGACCATATCCTGAACCGCCAGTTCAATCGCCCCTTCATATGCTTCCTGTGCTTCCCTGATTTTTCCATCCGGTAAAAGTTCTGCCGGATTTGGCATGGGGCCATTGGGTCTGGTGTACAAACCAAGGTTGGGCATGGCGCCATAAAACAGGGGGGCCAGCATGAAAAGCTGAGCTTGTTCAAAAAGCGACAGCTCATCACTCACAATTGGCTTTACCTGTTTATAGCTATAGTCTATATGCGAGAATTCAACCGTGTCGGCGCCAAAACAGCGTTCGTAGATTTGGAGAGCCGTTTGACGGTTGGCGATTATTCCCAAGTGGCGGATCTCAACTGTCGGACCATCGTAGCTGAGAACGACTTCCCGACCCTGTTCGACACCTGTCATCTTATGCGATGACTTAAAGATTTCAAACAGGTGTTTAATTTCGTCATCGGATAAGGGGTCGACTCCCCCCTGAGAGGCCGCCAGTCCGGTCCCATCTTCAATCTCCTGTTTTATTGCAGCTTCACTGAGTTCAATCGGCCAGCCATCTCCCATTCGGGTGGATATTTTTTGCATGTGAAAGCCTCCAACTCGTATAAAATTCAGGTGCTTAGACACCCGCAGACAAATAACCCCAATGTTGCATAAACAACATGGCAAAGAGTAGCTAATGGTCCGTTATAATATCCGATATAATAGTATTTGCACAATTTTCAGGATATCCACCTTTGTGATTTCATCCGACTTCGCTCTTCGAGCTACGACGGGACAAGAAGGATGGGGTCGATTTTGCCAGGTTGTTTACCCTGCGGGAAAGCCGGAGGACTTCAGATCAGTATATTTCAGTCTGCCGCCGCAATCACCTCGATCTCGACATCCAGGTTGTCATCAAGACCTGCAACGGCAACGGTATTTCTAGCGGGCGGATTGGTAGGGAAAAACTTTCGATAGGCCGCATTCATCTCCTCTTTATGAACCATGGAGGAAAGATAAACATCAGATCGCAACACTTTATCCATGCCGGACCCGGCAGCCTCCAGAATGCTTTTAATGTTGTTGAGGATACGTTCGGTTTGTCGCGCTATACTGTCATGGATGACTTGATTTGTGGCAGGGTCTTCTGATGTTTGGCCGGCAACGAAAATAAGATTGCCATATTTTACGGCTTGAGAATAGGGTCCGGGTTGGGGTGCTTTGTCAGTGTAAATGACTTCCTTTTGCATTGTTCTTCTCCAATTGATCCGTTGATAATTTTGTTATGCATCGATACCCCGACAGTCTTTTATTTTGTAAAAAGTTTTTGGGGAAACTCGATAAATTTCTGACATCCGGTTTCAGTTACAAGTATGGGCTCACTGCATTCAAATCCATAGGTTTCAAGCCAGATTCCCGGCCGAACCAGAACGGGTACGGTGCATCCAGGGAAACGACCACGCCCTGATGAACATAAAACGACCAGCCGTCATAGCCGGTCAGATAATTCATGTTGGCCGGATCCATCACCAGCAGCATTTCCATGCCGGCTTTATCCATCATCTCTTTGGTCTTGCGGACCCGCTGCTGAAATTCTTCTTCCGAAAATATGAATTTTTTGCGCATCTGCACTTCCAAATACATGCGGGATTTCCGATTGCGCCATCGTAACAACCGACTGTAAATCACCATGGACAAAGAATGGATTCCGTTAAATTTGCCAGAAATAAAACATCTTACAGCAAACAATGGCCAATGAGCTTATAAGTGATCATCCTGACCGAAAGAAGCGAGGATAGAACATAACAGGATTCTTCATTTAGAAGGTGTGGATGGAATATCAATGCCGAAGTCTTCTGCAAGTTTTGAAATGATCTTCCATGCCGCTTCCAACAACTCGGCCCCCCACTCTCTTTGCCGGCGACGTGACTCCGCCGTGCGGCCACCCGGAATTCTAATTTCGGTCGCGCCTTCCGTTTTCCGAGAGTTCTATATCTATCGATTATACCATTCCGTTGAAAAATGGACCGGTTCAATTATATATATCTTCTCAATTGCAGCCTCCAGATTAAATTGAGGAGCCATATTTTTTCATTGTGCTCTTTAACAGTCGAACAGCATTTTCATAAATTATGTCCACAATGCTGATGACAGGTATATTACCGTTCCATTTCATGGTTTTTGTTAATCCAATGACCTTATCCACGCTGTCTAATAGTTGCTCACGCCAGTGGTTATCTAACACTGCCCAAGCATGTTCTTTTGCATTATATTCGTTATGATAAGGTGGTTAGTAAGCCAGGTAACACAATGCACTTGCTTTTAGCAAACTTAACGATTCTCACAATGAATTGCGAACAGCGGCTATTATTTTCAGGCCCCTTATCGGCATTAATGGCTATTGTATGGGGATCAATTTGTTTTTCCAATAATGGGTATATCCTTTAATCATCTAAGATCACATCTTTTTTGAGATCCAATACCCCCTAACTAAAATACATTTATGAAATATTCAAGATAAAGTTAAAAAAACACTTGACATAAGACTGTCATAATGGTAACGCCCATTACATTGTTGTTGTGAACATTACTTAATAAGTGAATATTATGCAGTCAGAATGGGTCTTTTTTTGGGGGAAGAAGTATTCAATCGTTTTAAAAGAATCTGAGATTTTGGTTTCCGATATTATCGAGATAGCCAGAAACCTCCAAAGCGAAGGAGAATTGCTGTGATTTATAGCGGTAAAAAAGGACAATACAGTGGTGGAGAAGCAATTGGCATATTAATTCTTGAAAGCAGCCCAGTGGCGTTCCTTCCTGGAGACGTCAATAACGCGTCAACTTACCCCTTTCCTGTCAGGTATCAAAATGTAGATGGTTTTTCAGTTCAAAAAGCGATTGGTAAAGATCCTTCCGTATATAATAATCTATTAGGAGCGGCTAAATCATTGGTACGACAGGGAGTAAGAGCGATCACTGGTGGTTGCGGTTTTATGGGTATCCACCAACCCAAATTGGCCAAAGAAATTGAGGTACCCGTTTTTTTGTCAAGCCTAATGCAGATTCCTTTTATATCTGCAATCATTGGTGTCGATTCAAAATTAGGTATCATCACGGCCGATGCTAAAAATCTGACAGAAGATTTGTTGACGGCGGTGGGAGTTTCAAGTTCATCGAATTTGACTATTGCTGGGTTGGAGGATCGACCCAACTTTTATCAGTTCGCAATTGAAGAAAGGGGGTGTTTAGATGAGGAAGCGGTTAAAGACGAGGTGGTAGTTACCACAAAGAAACTGGTGGCCAGCAACCCGGATATCCGTGCTATTCTTCTGGAGTGCAGTTTGTTGCCACCATATGCACTAGCGGTGCAAGAAGCGGTCAATCTACCGATTTTCGACTACGTAACAATGATTAAATTTGTATTCACGGCTGTCGTTCAGCGATCCTATAAAGGGTTCATCTGATTCAAGCATTATATAGTTTTTGGCTCAACACCATTTCTTATTTTGTTAAAAAAAATGCTGGGAAAAGACCAACCCGTAAAGTTGGTCTACTCAATAATAACTATAAAAAGCGAAAGGAGAACTACCATGAACAAACTTTCAATTGTTTTGATCACCATGATTGTTTTAACATCTTCGATCCTTGCTTCTGCGGGAGAATACACAGGTAGAGAGATTAAAGCCAAACTCGCATCAGAGGAAATTGAGGGCGATTTTATGACCGTCTTCGCCCAAGAATTTGCAAAAGAAATGAAAGTGTGGTCCGACGGCAAGATAGATATTTCCGTCTATCCGTTTGGGACCTTGGGGGACACAAGAGATATCAATGAGCTTTGTCAAATTGGAGTGGTTGATTTTGTTTTCTCAGATTATGCATGGATTAGCTCATTTGTCCCTCAGGCCCAAGTTCTTGCGCTTCACTACATATGGCCGCGCGAAAAAATAACAGAAGTGTTACACTGGGTTGTTAAGAACGGTGAAACCATGAAAATCCTGGAAGAAAAGTTCAGAAATAATGGTTTGGTTCCATTGGCCATTATGTTTGAAGGCTGGCAGTGGATTACTTCAAAGAAACCGATAAATTCAATGAACGATATGAAGGGGCTAAAGCTCAGGCTGATGTCATCAAAAATTTTAGTGGAAAACTATAAAGCATATGGTGCAAGTCCGACTCCCATGCAATATGGTGAAATCTACGGTGGACTTCAAACAGGTATAATCGATGCTCAGATGCAACCGATTTTTGGAAATTATAGCATGAAGTTTTTCGAAGTCACAGATTATGAAACACTGCTTTGGGCAGAGCCTTTCCTGGGCATACCCGTCGCCAATATGAAATTTTTTGATTCATTACCGAAAAACGCGCAAGATAAAATGCGTCAATACTGGTTGGATGCAATTTTGACCTCTAAAAAATGGGTGGATGAACGAACTACTGGTGATGAAGAAAAGATTTTAAAAGAAAAACCAAGCACAACCTTTACCGTTTTAAGTGAAGATAAAATTGCGGAATTCATGACCGTTGCTAAAACCGTTTATCCAAAGTTTGTCGAAATCGGGGGTGACGGTGCTCAAAAATTATTGGATACATTGTTAAAAGATGTTGAGAGCGCAAAGAAGGCCGTTGGGACAAAATAAAATCTTTCCATTGTTCTGCGGCTCAATTTATTTGACGGGCCGCAGAACAATGCAAACTTCTTAAAGATGGTGAATATGGCTGCTGATTTTTCATTAAAAATTGTCTTAAATCGGATCAATAAAATTATTGGATCCATCGTCAATGCATTCGAAGTTTGGAGCTTAATGCTTTGCATGTTCCTTCTTACCACTTTGTTAATCGTAAATGTGATCGCCAGGGAATTTTTTGTAAGTATTTATTTCGCAGAAGAAATTGCTGAGTTTTTGCTCATTTTTGTAACGTTTGTCGGCGTCAGTTACGGCGTAAGGAAAGCCAGACACATTCGTATGGGCGCCTTTTTTGATATGATGAATCCCAGACTTGAAAAAGTCTTTATGATTATCATAGCCGTCATCAGCGCGGTTGTGATGTTTATAATGTCTTTCACTGCCTATGATTATGTGATGGTTGCAATGAGAAGAGGTCATGAAACTGGGGCGTTACGGCTTCCTTATTGGATCTTTTATGCCATTATGCCGGTTGGTTTTTTCATGGCAGGCGTACAGTACATCCGGACAATAATAAAAAATCTCACTGAGAAAGATACATGGATGTCTCCAGAACAGCAGAGTGAATACGAGGAAGAGGTTTTTTAGGGAGACGAAAAAATGACCCTATTTGTTATCAGCCTAATCAGTATGTTGCTCATTGGTTTTCCGTTCATGGTAGTCCTTTTGGGATCTTTGATTCTTTATCTTCAAATCTACATTCCCGGGTTTAATTTAACTGTTTTGATTCAGCAAATTCTAACCGGGGTTACGCCGCCATCTTTGATGTGCGTGCCCATGTTTATTCTGGCAGCGAGCCTGATAACATCTGGAGAGGCGGCCGGGAAACTGATTCGAATGGTTCAGACATTTGTCGGCCATATCCCAGGAGGGTTGCCGATTACCACAAATGCCAGCTGCACCTTGTTTGGAAGCGTCTCAGGCTCCACGCAGGCTACCGTTGCGGCCATTGGCGGCACCATGAGGCCGATGCTGTTGGAAGCCGGTTATCCCAGTTCGTTTACGTTGGGAATGATCATTAATTCCAGTGATATCGCTTTTCTAATTCCACCCAGCATCGGATTTATCGTCTACGGTGTGGCGACGAGTACTTCCATCGGAAAACTATTTTTGGCCGGCATCGGCCCTGGGCTACTGATCTTTTTATTGTTCTCGATATACTCCTACTTTTACTCTGTAAAAAGAGATGTCGGTCGCATGCCGAAAGCCAACTGGAACGAAAGAATTCAAGCCCTTAAAGCCGGCATGCCGGTAATGGGGTTTCCGGTTGTTGTGATTGGTGGAATATTTTCCGGCATATTCAGCCCTACGGAAGCCGCTGCGGCTTCCGTAGCCTATGCCCTGATTCTTGAGATTTTTGTGTATAAAAGTCTGACTTTCACTAAAATCAGAGGCGCCTTTCTCCAGACAGGCGTCATTACGGGTGTCGTTCTAATTCTTGTTGGTGCAGGACAGGCATTTACATGGCTGTTAAGCTTTCTTAGAATTCCACAGGAAATAATGCCGGTTCTATTTGGTCCCGATCCGACCAATATAAAAGTGATATTTGTCGTTGTGGTTTCTTATTTTATTGCCTGCATGTTTGTTGATCCGATAGTGGCTATATACATTTTGAGCCCCATTTTCCATCCTTACGTCACCGCCTCGGGAGTCGATCCAATTCTGCTGGGCGTATTGGTAACACTTCAGTGTGCCATAGGGTCGGCAACCCCGCCGTTTGGCTGCGACATTTTTACGGCCCAGTTGATTTTTAGGAGACCTTATCTGGAAGTTATCCGACACACCCCACCGTTTATTTTTATACTTATTCTGGTAACCGTCTTACTCGTCATGTTTCCAAGCATTTCTTTATTATTACCGAATATGGCTTTCTAAAACATGTTGTTTCGAGTCTTACACTTTATGCGAGAACGCATCATTTTTTAAACATTGATTAACCATTATTTAAGAGATCTTGTAATGAAACCACCTGTATTTGAGATATCTGAATATAAAGAAAGAGTTGAGAAAACCAAACTCAGTATGGAATCCAGTCATATTGATGTGATGATTTCAACATTACCGCAAAATATGTATTATTTGTCCGGCTATGATTGCGGTTCCTTTTATGTGCATCAAGGCGTGATTGTTTCCATTGATAAAGAAGAGCCGATTTGGTTTGGCAGAGGCATGGACTCGAATGGTGCCAGAATTACTACTTGGTTAAAAGAAGAAAATATTAGGGAGTATCGTGACGATTATGTGCAATCGCCCGTCAAACATCCAATGGATTTTGTTGCGGACATTTTAAAAGAAAAAGGCTGGGACAAAAAAACAATCGGCTTGGAGATGGATCAATACTATTTCACCGCGCAAGCATATCTATCACTAAAAAAAAACCTTCCTGAAGCCAATCTTAAAAACGCAAATTTACTAGTCAACTGGATAAGATTAATCAAATCGGACAGCGAGATAGCCTACATGATGAAGGCCGGCAAAATTGTAGAAAATGCCATGCGTGTCGCTATGGATTCAATAAAAGCAGGCGTCAGACAATGCGATGTTGCGGCGAAAGTACTTTATACACAGATGACCGGTACAGAAAAGTTTGGTGGAGACTATACAGCTGTTTTTCCTGTTATGGCTTCAGGAATCGGCACTACTGCTGCTCATATGTCATGGTCGGATGAGAAATATCGTGAGAATGAAGTTTCTTATTTAGAAATCGCGGGCTGTAAAAAACGATATCACGCGCCGCTTTGTCGAACGATATACACCGGCAAACCTCCACAGAAACTCAGCGAAAAAGCCAAATTTGTAATTGATGGATTAAATAAGACCTTGGAGTTTATCAGGCCAGGTGTTTCTTGTGAAGAAGTCGAAGCCAAATGGCGAACTTCGATATCAAAAAGCAAAATTATTAAAAAGCATCGTATGGCGTATCCAATTGGAATCGGATATCCACCTGACTGGGGAGAACAAACTGTCAGCATGCGGCCAGGAGACAAAACAACACTCAAACCGAACATGGCATTCCATATGATACCTGCAATTTGGCAAAAATATGAGGACAAAGATGATTTGGGTTTTATCATCAGCGAAAGTTTTGTGGTAACTGGAAAGGGTTGTGAAACTTTCGCAAATTTTCCGCGAAAATTGTTTGTTTCTTAAAAAAAAATGTTTGATCATATTGTAAATTTTAGCTTTCCCACGACGACGATATTTGGATCGGGAGCATTGCGACAATTGCCTTCGCATTTGTCAGAGCTGATAATTAAAAAGCCGCTTATCGTAACCGATAGAGGATTTGTTTCAACGAATGCATTCAAACACGCGGAAAAAATCCTGAGATCCCATCGTATTGATTATCGAACTTTTTCGGAAGTTTCATCCAACCCACTTGATGAAGATATAGAAAAAGCGATTACATTCTACAAAAATGAAGAATGTGATGGCTTAATTGGTTTGGGGGGCGGATCTTCAATGGATGCGGCCAAAGCCCTCTCAGTGATGGTCGCAAATGAAGGTAAGGTGGCTGACTTTGATGTCGCAACCGGCGGGAACAAGAACATTAAGGGACCGCTTCCTCCATTAATTGCAGTTCCTACTACTTCCGGAACTGGCAGCGAGGTTGGACGTTGTGCAGTCATATCTTCAAAAAAGGATGGAAGAAAATTTATGGTTTGTCATCCATTGATGATGCCGGATTTGGCATTGCTTGACCCTGAGTTGACAATGGAACTACCACCATTTCTAACAGCGGCTACAGGCATGGACGCTTTTTCCCATTGTTTGGAATCTCTGGTGTCGCCTGTATTCCACCCTTTGTGCGATGCTATTGCATTAAAGGGTATCGAACTGATCTCGCGTTACCTTGAACGCGCTTTTAACAACCCAATGGACATTGAAGCGCGAGGCTACATGCAACTGGCTTCAATGATGGGCGCAGTTGCATTTCAAAAAGATTTAGGGGCGACACACTCAATTGCTCATGCGCTATCTGCCGTCTGCAGTATCCATCACGGACTCGCTAATGCCATATGCATGGTACCCGTTATGATATTCAACAAAGAATCATCGGCAAAACAATATTCTCAAGTAGCAAAAACGTTCGGAATTAAAACCTTTTCCATGACCGATCTTGAAGCTTCAGATAAAGCTATTGAATGCGTCGGTGAACTGGTAGAAAGGCTCAAACTTCCTATAAAACTACGTGAAGTAGGTGTGAAAGAATCCCTTCTTACGGAAATATCTCAAAAAGCTTATTTGGATCCATGCCACAAAACGAATCCGAGGCCATGTAGTGAAAATGACCTTTTAGGAATTCTCGAAGAAGCCCTTTGATTCCAAAATGCAAGAGGGATGTTAAGTGGCAAAAGGTATTGGGAACAGCCAAATGGTTGGTATTATTGGCAATCTTTTACCTGGAAAGCTATTAGAATTGGGATTTGACTGGATGATCAGCTGAGCCAATTATTTATGGAATATAATCGAAGTCAGGGAGGAGAAGCGACTTCCATGCGTTCTTCAAAACGGGCAGGTTCTAATATCGTTCAAATAATTCAAGACCAATATTCCGAGCTCAATAATACGAACAGAAAAATCGCTGATTTCATTGTCCATAATTTGGAAAAAGCAACATTTTTATCTCTTTTGGAAATATCGAAAGAGATTGGAGTGTCAGATGCAAGTTTGGTTCGTTTTGCAAAAAAACTAAACTTCGAAGGTTTTCAAGACTTGCGTGAGAACCTTGTTGAATATATTCGAAAGTTAATTTATCCCACGAGCAAAGGAAGTTTTATAAAAATAAAAGGTCATCCACTCATAGAAACGGTCCTTAAAAAGGAGATTGAGTACATCCAAAAAACCATGACCAACATCTCCCTTGAGGATTTCGAACTTATGGTTGAAATGATAGTTTCAGCAAGGCGAACCTATTGTATGGGATGGGGGTATTCTTCTTTTTTGGCGGAATTTTTGACCTTCGGACTTAACTTTTTATCTTTCGATTCAATATCAATAACTAGAGAAAGAAGGCCCTTGATTCAGCAGATATTCAACTTAAATGATGATGATGTTCTTATCGTTTTTGATCTGCTTCTCTATTCGGTAGAAGTGCAAGAAGCTGTAGAATATCTTCGTAATAAGAACAGAAAAGTTAAAATCATTACATTTACTAATGATTCTACCGCGAAAATTGTTCGTTGTGCAGATCTAAATTTTTATTTTGATTTGTCCGGACATGAATTCCAGGTAATATCTCTTTCTGCCCCCATGAGTTTTATTAACTCTATATTAGAGCAGATCGTATTAATAAAAAGAGAAAAAACAACTAAGGCGATGACAGAGTTTCAGCAATTTGTTCAGACCAACCCACAACATTATTCCCAGTTAGGTTTAAAATACCCGAAGATAGGCATATGATTGCGAAATTATAGATATCTCTTAATATCCAATTGATTTAGCAAGTACAAACTATGCAAAAGTAAGGTTGAGTATGTGAGTTATGGTTTGCGTTTCTTTTCGAGCCGGTCCTGAATGATCTGTATATAGGCCGTGGAATCTATTGTGCCGCCGGAAACAATCGACACTACACGCTTCCCGCCCACATTGACCCTGCCGTTGAGCATCGCCCCTACACCGACGGCGGCTGCGCCCTCGACAATGGTCCGGTGAGTTTCAAACAGATAAAACATGCCGTCCTTGATCTCCTCTTCGCTGATGAGAAAATGATCGTTCACGAATTTTTCCACCATCGGCAGGGTGAATTGATTGTCAAAACCGATACCGCCCAGCAGCGAATCGGCAATGGAATTTTTTTCCGCCACCTGCACGGGCCTTCCGGCTTTCAGGCTTTCCAGCATAGCCGGTGAACGATCGAGGGAAAGGCCCACCACATAGATATCGGGGTTGATGGATTTTGCCACCATGGCCATTCCCGCCAGCAAACCGCCGCCGGATAGCTGGATTAGTAGGACATCGGTATCGGGAAGCTTTGTCAGAATTTCGAGAGCGATGGTTCCCTGGCCGGCGATAATCAACGGATCGTCAAAGGGAACCACGGGGATGAGCCCCCCAGCTTTCATCAACGTCCGGTAGTTCTTTTCCGCTTCGTCCTGGGATTGGCCTTTCACAGCAACTTCCGCGCCAAGGTTTCGGATCATCTCCGCCCGGTAGGCAGCCACATGCTCGGACAGACAGACAGTCGCTTGGATACCAGTCTGACCGGCAACATAAGCCACTGCTTTTCCGTGATTGCCCGTCGAAAAGGTGATCACGCCGCGCTGCTTCGCTTCGTCACCGAGGCTGAGAATTTTATTGGCCGCCCCTCTGACCTTGAAGGCACCGGTGTGCTGAAGGCATTCCATTTTCAGATGGACGCTTTTGGCGCCGGTTCGCTTGGCCAGCTCGGAAGCGCTTATCAACGGGGTTTCCTTGACCATGGACTTGATGCGGCACTTGGCTTTGTAGGCATCATTTAGGGTCGGCATTTCATTCATCGTGAGTCCTTTAAAAATTTTAATCCATCAGCCTTTTTAAAAAATTTCAACGCGCCTTTGACGTACATTTCGACACCGGCGGGCATTGTATCTTCATCGATGTTAAAACATGGATTGTGATGGGATATGTGGCTGCCCTTTTTTTCGTTTCCCGTCCCAAGGAACATAAACACCCCCGGCACCCTCGAGCTGTATTCGGAAAAATCCTCGCTGGCGATGGTCTGGTTGTCGATGAGACACTTTTCATCAACAAACACTTCTTTGGCGGCTTCCCTGGCGATCTTTACCATCTCCTCATGGTTGATCAGCGGGATGTTTTCATGAACGATATCGATCTCACAGGTGCAGCGATGGGTTCTGCAGACCTGTTCCACGATTCTTATGAATCTTTCCGTGGGCTGCGCTTCACTGTCGGGGCCGGCGGGGTAAAGAAACCGAATAGACCCCTCCAAGTGGACCTTGTCGGGGATGATATTGCTTTTGGTCCCGCCGGCGATTTTGCCGAACATGATCACGGTTGACTTCAGGTTGCTGATCTCTCTGGTTTGAATTATCTGAACCGTCTGAATCACATTTGCTGCGGCAATGACCGGATCGACGGCATCCTCCGGCACGCCGGTGTGGCCGCCTTTCCCGTAGATAGTGATTTTGAAAACATCCAGACCTGCCATGACAGGACCGGGCGTTACCGCAATTTTGCCTGACACCACCGGTGTCCAGATATGGATTCCCATAGCGGCATCGACGGCGGGATTTTCGAGGACACCATCTGCGATCATATGGACGGCTCCGGCGATTTCTTCATTGGGTTGAAAGACAAACTTGATGGTTCCCGCGATTTCGTCTTTATTTTCTTTCAAAATTTTAGCGGCGACCAGCAACATGGCCATGTGGGCATCATGGCCGCAAGCGTGCATGATGCCCTTGTTTTTTGATTTATACGCGACCTCATTTTCTTCTTCGACGGGCAGGGCATCCATGTCCGCTCTGAGCATTAATACAGGTTGGGGTTTAAAACCTTCCAGCAGGGCCACAACCCCGGTTTTGGACATCCGTTGCGGGTGCAATCCAAGGTTTTTAAGATAGTTCTCTACCACTCCGGCCGTACGGTGCTCTTCAAATCCAAGCTCGGGATATATGTGAAAATCCCGCCTCAAATCCAAGAGTTCTTTATTCAGCTCTCCAATACGCTTTTTTATTTTGTCCATTCCAATAAACCTTTATTCAGACCTCGTAATTTACTATGAAAATAGCTCCTTTTTTAGACATTATCAGGCGTTATGAAACCTTCTCCGAGCATGGGTTTCAGGTTTCAGGTTTCAGGTTTCGGGTGTCAGGTTTCAGGTCAGCTTCCGCGTTTTCACCCCTGACACCTGACACCCGAAACCTTAGTGCCAATGTCCAATTTTCATGCAATCCCGTGACAGCTAGGGTGTAACAGCCATTTTTCCAAGCTGAATGAGAACATCTGTTATTACATGACGTCATCAAAGCGTTTCTTCACCACCGCAGAATATACGTAATCGATCATTGTCAGATAGTCGTACACCGGCAAATTCACAGCCTGCTGAACGTCTTTGCCGTATGGCGGAAGCATGCTGCATTCCAGGAGAATCGACTTTACCTCGGGGTGTTCGGCCGTCAGTCTCTTCGCAATCCCCACGACTTCTTCTCGTATCTTGTCGCTGTCTAAAAAGCCTGTTTCATCAAAGACCGCATCTTTGAAATGCCTCGAATCTTCCAGCCCGTAAATGATCAGAGAGTCATCTTTTACGCCGACCTTTTTGAAGACATCCGGTGTCAGCGATTTTGAATTTGCTGTTATGATACCAATTGCGGCAGGGTCGGGAAGTGTGGCCGCGATGAATGGAATCTGTAAGAGGCTGGATAGAAAAACAGGGACGTTGACAGCCGCTTTGACTTCTTTTTGGTAAATTGCCATAAATCCGCAGTCACCGGTGATGGCCTTGACACCTTCACGTTCAAGTTGCCTGGCCCCTGATATCATTTTTTCCACAAAGCCAAGATCGTGGGCAAATATCCGCTCCACAGTAAGCCCGTCGATGCGTTTGAATCTGACCGGATATTGGTAGCTGGCGGCATTGCCGACATCTCCGTGAATAAACGGTGAAAAGGTGTCCAGTAAAAGAATGCCGACGGCCTCACCATAGGACGTCTGTCCTTTGACCGCTTTAAATATCATGGTGCGCTGTCCTTTCGTCTAATATTTGGTGAAGTGGTATCTTTCCCCTCACAAAAACGTAAAGTCAAGGTATTGTCTGAAATTATTCCGCTAGCGGTGGACCAAAAAGCATTGAATTAAACAACTTGAATGACGAATAACGAACAAGGAATGACGATTGACGAAGGAAGGCATTCTGTCGATTTTATCTAAAAAGACAGAGCGTAGCGATTCCACCCTTCGTCATTTGTCACTCGTCATTCGTCATTCAAATACTTCGTATGAAACTACAGTTTCTTTTTCGATCAAACTAGCCGCTTCAACGGCCAGCGTCGGCGCTGATCCGGCTCATGTGATCTGAAACAGTTTACGGGGGAAATCGGCGAAGGTTTCACAGCCGCCTTCGGTAACCCGGAAGGATTCGCTGCACTCAAATCCGTAGTTGTCCATCCACATGCCCAAAATCATGTGAAACCTTGCGCCAGACCCGCTCGACATCCTCGCAACGCATGCCCGGCTTGATTGCCTCGAGGGCCAGATTGAGCCCTTCCACCGTGTGATCGGCTAAACTGGAAAGCTTTTCGGGCGGGTTTTTGCCCAGGTACGCGGTACGGGCAAGCGGGGAGTGATAGCGATGGCGGCAGGCTGCCAGTTCCAGGTTCACCATCTGTTCGCTTTTATAGGGTTCGTCGGTCCAGGTGAGGTGTGGTGCCGAGGTTTTTTCTCCCGTAGGCATCATTGGTACGATGGCAGGATAATCCCCACCGAATTCTGAAGTACCGGACATCTGGGTCTGATAAACCGCAGCTACGGCGTCACATTCCCGAACTCCAGGCGAAAGCTTATCCAGAGCGGTCTGCATGACCTTTTCGGAGATTTTGCCGGCTTGTTTCATGTACTCGATTTCCCGACCGGACTTGACAATCCGTACCCAGGAAACCAGCAAATTACCATCTTTAAAGTTTGCCCTAGGCAGGTCTTTTTGGAGTTCAACGAATTCCAGGCCAATGGACTTTTTGTCCCATCCCCGGCCCTTGATTTCGCCGGCTATAAAATTCATGGGGTGCTTAACGGTGGACTGAACGTAATCATCCGGATATCCAATGATGTTATCCCCGGATAAAAAAGTGGTGTGGCGTGCCCCGTTGGCGTCCATACCGCGCCCGATCCAGAAGGGCTGCTCTTGGTCCAGTGAAACGACGACTGCCTGGGGAACGTAAAAAGACCAACCATCGTAACCGGTCAGGTAATTCATGTTGGCCGGATCGCAGACGATCAGCACATCGATCCCGGCATCTGTCATCCGCGATTTGGTCTTGCGGATGCGCTCAAGGTATTCTTCTGTCCGAAACAAGGCCATCATCCTCTCCTTCCGAATTATTGAATATTTTCGATTGAATATTAAATACTTGTGGAATGCTGTCGATTTAAAAAAGACAGAGCATAGCGATTCATTCAATCTTCAATCTTCAATCTTCAATTTTCAATAGTCAATTCCAGCTTGTCAGGACTTCAGCGCTTCGACCCCGCACTGGATGCGGGCGATACCCTCCTTTAACTGCCCTATACTTGCTGCAAAGGAAAGACGTACATAACCTTCCCCCGCTTTGCCGAATATGCTCCCCGGCACAACAGCGACCTTATGTTCCTTGATCAGATATCTGGCGAATTCCCATGAAGAGAGCCCAAAGGATGAAATATTCGGAAAAGCGTAAAACGTCGATTCCGGTTTTAGGCATTGAATTCCGTCGATGGCATTTAAGCCCTCATGAATGATACGTCGCCTTTTATCGTATGTTTTCACCATTTCCCGAACACAGTCCTGGGGTGCCTCGATGGCGGCCAGTGCAGCCCGCTGCGCCACTGCAGTCACGCCGGAGACCATATGCTCCATCAGCTTTTCCATCTCATCGATAACTGCCGGCGGAGCGACGGTATACCCGACACGCCATCCCGTCATGGCGTAGGACTTGGAAAGGGTAAAAGCCGATATGGTCCGCTGGGCCATCCCATCAAACGATCCGATGCTGAGGTGCTGATTCCCATCGAACAGAATATGTTCGTAGGGTTCATCCGAGAGGACGATGAGGTCATGTTCCATCGCCAGCTGGGCAATGGCTCGCAGGATGTTTGCATCAAAGATGGCTCCCGTGGGATTGGAGGGGGTGTTGATGATCATTAACTTGGTCTTATCTGTGATGGCGGCCTTGATATCGTCCGGATCGACTTTGAAGCGGTTGGATTCGCGGGCGGGCACCGGAACGGGGACTCCACCGAAAAGGCGAATCTGGGAGTAGTAATCGTACCCGGGATCGATGACAATCACCTCGTCGCCCTTGTTTAATAGATGCAGACAGGTATTAAAGATTACCTGCATGGCGCCGACGGCGACATATATGTCGGTATCAGGGTCGGCAATAATGTTGTTTTCCCGTTTGAGTTTTCGGGCAATAGCCCGTCTCAGATCTTCAAAACCTTTTGCCGGCGGATAGCGGGTATACCCTTCGTCCAGGGCCTGTTTGGCGGCATCTCTGATAAATTCAGGCGTATCAAAATCAGGTTGGCCGATCCCGAGATTGACCACATCGGGAATTTCGTCGGCCAGGGCGAACATGATGCGGATGCCCGACCACTCAACCTCATGGGTGCGGTTGGACAGATATTTGTCGATCTTCATTAGCGGTCCTCAATGCTTCGTTTATCGTAACAGTTCAGCCACTAAGACACTAAGTCACAAAGAAAAGATAATGATTTCATAACAATACATAAAAGCGTTGAATTCATTTCGATAATAACTAGATGCTGCTTTTCCTTGTTGTAAGAAATTTTAAACTCTCTAAGCACCTTAGTGTCTTTGTGCCTTTGTGGCTAAACAATAAAAAAAACTGGGGGCTTGCTACGGTATTTTCACCCCTCAAACAGCCACCGGCAGCACCAGGTCATCGGGACGTTGGGCTGAGACCTTGATCTCGGGTGCGTGACGTTGCATGATTTCCGACACGATAGCGGCGAGCTTTACCTTTTCCCTAATTAAATTTCGGTGAAAGTCTTCGGTGACCCAGGGTTTGTAGATGTCTCCCTCCGAAGTTCCGGGTTCGAATTTAAAATAACAGGGAGAAGCAATCCGCGCGATTTCGGGTGTCTCGTATGCCCTGAACATGCCGCCGAAGGAGTCGACAATGATGATATAGACATCC
This sequence comes from uncultured Desulfobacterales bacterium, assembly GCA_945787595.1. The sequence goes on from CALZJV010000104.1 coordinate 18,628, forward strand.
AGCGTAAGCCCCACCGCTCTGCGAATGGCAAGCCCCACCGCTCTGCGAATGGCGCCCAGGATCGGCAGCGACACATCCGATATGGGGTTCATCGAGTTGGCTCCCATGGACTCAATTACCTTTGCGCCGGCCGCACTACAATATCCACCGAAAACCGAAAATTTGAAAATCGTTTCCGGCGGGACAAGACCTTCGGCACGCATCCTGTTCAAAATAAACAGCACGCCCTCGTCATAGACTAAAAAGCCCCGGTGACCGGCCTCGATGTTTCGCATGATGTCGGCAATATGATAGGAGATATTGTCTGAGCCCCTCAGCCGAAATCCCTGCATGGCACCTTCCGAGGTGGATATTTCCTTAGATCCGGCATCCCATCCTTTTCTGTGGCCGACGGTCATGATCATTTCAATCCCCTCGTCCCGAGCCATCTGCGCCATGGCTTTCAGTTCCTCGAAATCGCAATAGGTGGAACCGCCCACCGCCGCAATGGTACGATGAATCGATACGTTTCGTTTGCGGGCTTCGTCGATCATGGCCTCCATGGTGGATGCCCTTTCAACACCGGCGATTTCAATGCGGTAGTTGGCGCCGTCGGGAAAAGTTTTGGTTGAGGTCGGCAGATCATAGGCATCCCGGCCGGGAATGCCTTCTTTTTCCATAAAATCTCGAATTTTCTTGATTACATCAGACATGAATTACTCCCTCATATAAGGTATTGATCATTTTTTTGACCTGTTTTACCCCCGGCTTTATAGGTTTAACGCTGTAGTCGGTAGCACCCATTTACCAATTCCGAATCAAATTTTCAATGATAATTACCCGGTTTATGCCAATCTGGTTAAACCGGAATTGACGATTGAATATTTATGGATGTCGCTCGCTCAGCGCAGGCCCTTGCGCCGTGTGTCGCTCCGTCAATTTAATCTCTATGCATGCTGTGCACGAACGGAACTCCCGCCGGAACTCCCGGAACTCACCAAAAAATCGATGTTGACAATAAAGCCAACTTTCGCTATCCGGATGATTAATGATTCCGTTCCCTTACAAAAGTTCTTTCAAGGGAATATATCGGGGTGGTCTGGACTGTTGATGATATTGCCTTGGGTGGCGGTCCGATGATTATGCCGGAAATTCAGTTCCGGCATGGGCAAAATATGAAAACTACAAAACCATGATCGAAACCGGACTAAAAGTAGGTAAATATTCGATTCACATTTAACGAAGGAGGCCGAAGATGGGAAAAATCCAAACCAGAATTGGCAACGGAATCAGAATTGAGATGACCGAGGCCGAGGTTAAGAAAGACCTGGCGGCGGGGACTGAGGATGCTGCCGACCGGGCTAAAATTCCCCCCCTTACCGAAGATGAATTACGCTATTTATTTGAAATTCATAAATGCCCGGATAGAGTTGTTGGGGTTGAAAGAGGAAAAGAGGTTTGCCTGACTTACGACAGCTGTACCACCAAGATCAAGCGTGCCCACGTGTCAGTCAGCAAGATTCAATCACTGCAGATCTTTGAAAGAGCATTGGGAGCTTGGGAGCTGATACGCTGGAGCTCGCGCATATAGACTACAGTTTTAAACCGGTAAAACCCATCGTGGTTTTTGAGAAACCCATCATGGAACAGGCCCTATTGATAACAATTCCGGCCCTTTTTTATGGTGCGATGCCGAATCTGGGGTTGTACAGCCAGCCTGACGGCCCCTGTCCAAATCCAATGGATCTGTTACCCCAGGGCAAGATTGCCGAAGGCAGGGCCTCTTTTGAAGAAGCAGTTGAGTATGCCGTAAAAGATATGGTCTATGTGGGCAGTGAAATGTATGAAACCGGCGCAGATGGCATTAATTTTGACACCACCGGTGCTGCAGGGGATGCGGAGTTCCTGGCGGCGCTTAAAGCAGCGGAGATTCTCAGAAAGAAGTATCCCGAGATGGGCATTGAAATGGGCATGGCGTCGGAATTCATTTTAGGGCTGCATGGTGAGTTGGAATACAATGGGGTTCGGTTGGCGGGACTCTATCCCCATGACCAGGTCGGACTGGCGCAAAAGGCAGGGGTTAATATTTTCGGGCCTGCCATAAATATTGTCACGAACAAATCCACGCCCTTCAACCTGTCCCGGTCTGTCACTTACACAAAAGCCTGTTCTGAAGCCGCTGATATACCCGTACATGCCAATCTTGGTATGGGCGTAGGCGGCGTTCCCATCGTAATTTCTCCGCCCGTGGATGCCCTGACAAGGGCCTCAAAAGCACACGTGGAAATTTGCAGATTGGACGGTTTGTAGGTGGGTGTCGGTGATCCTTACGGAATGCATGCTGCACATGCAATCGTTTCGGGGATGGGCGGAATACGCACTGCCGGAGATCTGGTAGCGCGTTTGCAGCTGAACCGATCGATGAAAATCGACGCGGCTAAAAAATATGTGGCGGATAAACTCGGGGCTTCAGTGGCTGATATTGCAGATGAGGTTGCTATGCGGGAAATCAGGGAAGACATGGACATCGGAACCCTCAATGAGAGCCCCGGCGTGGCCAAAGGCATTGACGCCAAGTTTCGGATTGCCAGAATACTTGATCTTGAAATAAACAGTGTGAACCTGTTTAAGCAAAGAATAGAATCCGGATTTTAAAAGCGCATCATTTAAATAAATTAAAAGAACTATCGCGATTGTCAGTCCCCGGTAAAACAAATATTGCCACTGATAATTTCGGGCCTCTACCATATAACGAATGATCAAAGCTCCAAATGACCAAAGCGTTCCAGCAAAACAGACCAAAAAGAAGCCTTTCAGATGATCCCTATCGCTATTTTTTAACATAGCCCGCTTATACCTTGAAGCCTTGAGATTCTAAGTCCATCCTCATAATCGAATGGAATTATACCGGTAGCCCATCCCGTACCCGGCAAAGTTTGGAGTATAGTCAAATATCTAATTTTTGGCTCCTGTTCAACAAAATTTAATTCAGTGGGATGGCGATCACACACTTTACCTTTTTTTGGGTTGATTGAGTTTGTCACATAGCGGCGCTTTTGATCGGATTTTATCCTAATAATCTGGTTCAAACACCTTGACTTTAATTGGATACAACTTATTTTAACCTGATTTAGCGGGGGCAGCAGGCAAATGGCCGACTCATCGAAGATGGGCCTAAATTGACATTAAGTTTAACCTACTGTGAGACGAGGTTACCATGAGCATCAAAAAACAATATCTAAAAACCAAACCGGTGTGCAAAGTCACATTTCGGATCTCTGAAAAATTAGGAAATTCAGCCGGAACCGCACATGTGGTCGGCGAATTTAACAACTGGGATTTTTTCTCGACTCCTATGAAAAAATTAAAAAAAGGGGCGTTTACGGCAACTTTGGATCTGGAGAAAGGGCGGGAATACCAGTTTCGCTACCTGCTGGACAAAAAGAACTGGGAAAATGATGCCAATGCGGACAGATTTGAGGTGACACCATTCGGTGATAGTGAAAATTCAGTGATTGCCCTTTAAGTGGGGATACATTCAGCACTGAAGCGCCATAAATATTCAATTTGCAATCTTCAATTTTCAATTAATTTGCAGCTGCAGCCAACCGGTAGTGATTGTCCACAGCTACAATATTGGGTTGGCCGGTCAGCTTGGCATGGATGATCCGACCCATAAAGATCTGTTTGCCGCTGGCGGTAGTTGGAATCTGGTCTTCGGTTCTTAGCTCGACAGCCCGGGAGCTTGTGCCGGCGGCCCAGGCCAGATCCCTCACCATACGGGCCAATTCCTCCCGGGCGAAGGCATCGGCCTCGTCGAATCGTTGAAAGTGCCTGGCCCCGGCCAGTCCCTCGATCAGGAATCCGCCTTCCTGATTGGGGATAATGCGCAGATGGCGTTTTACCACCACGTTGCTTGTGATGGCGCCGATAGCGTTGGCCACATCCGCATCCTGGGGTAATACCGCTTTGGCGCCCAGGGCTTCGGCGGCCCGTGGCAGGAAAAAGTGGATCGGTGCACCGATGCCGACCACCGGCCGCTTCAGATCGATGCGGACGGCATACTGATCGCTCCCGCCCGAAAGCAGATTTTTAACCAGAGTCCGGCATACGGGACAGGTGTGCAGCATTTCGGGATCGGTTTCCCCATCCAGTTGTCTCTTCAACAGCTCCAGGGTCAGGCGTTCAACGCCCATGTCCAGGAGGTGTTCAGCCATGTCGACGATATCCATTTTTGTCACACGGGAGAACATCCGGCAGTAGCTTTGGGCGGATTCTTTGCTCCACCGATCGAACCGGTCCGTCACGTGTAAAAGATCGGTCAGTGTCAACCCGCAGCGCTGGATGATGAAACTATCCTCCAGTCGTTCGAGTTTCAAACTCTTTTCGAACAAGACCTCGGTTCGTTTGATAAGCTCGTCGATGGAAAACGGCCGGGATTTCAGGAGGGCTAGGATTTTTTCCTCCTGGAGCGTCAAGGCCAGGTTGTCCGGCGAACCGGTCAAAGCCAGAATTTGCATATCCCGGGTGGATACGGCATGCCGATCGAGGTGCATGTCGAGAAATTTCAGAGCACTGTCTGTCCCCGGGTAAGTTGCACCCAACCAGGCGATGGGCGCCACCCGACGTGGCCCGATGTAGAATTGCCCTTTATCCCATTGGATCAGGCTGTCACCACCCAGGCCGACGGTGCGGATTTCCAGGGCCTTCACGTGGGTCTTGTGGCCGCCTATTTTGGATCCGGTCTCACAAACGCTGACCATACCGTCTGCCAGGGCCGCGGTATCCGTAGTAGTGCCGCCCATGTCAACGACCAGCGAGCTTTTCAATCCCGTCAGATGTCGCGCCCCGGCGACACTTGCCGCCGGCCCCGATAAAATGGTCTCCACCGGTCGTTCCTTGGCCATTTCCGCACTCATCAGGGTTCCATCACCTTTCACGACCACGATGGGAGCAAAAATATCCAGTTTTTCGAGCACCTTCTCCAAATCCAGCAGCAACTTGGCCAGTTTGGGGATGATGCGGGCATTCAACATGGCGGTGTGTGCGCGGGTTTTGAAGTTCAAAATATCCGACAGCTCGTGACCGCAGGTGACGAACAGCCCGGTCTCCTCACGAATAATCCGTTTGATCTTCAGCTCGTGGGCAGGGTTAATCGCACCGGCGTATCCGGACACGGCAAAGGCCTTGACCTCATCTTTTGCGACCATCCGTCGCACGATGCCTTTGACCTCCTTTTCGTCCACCGGACTGATTTCTTTGCCTGTGATTTCCAGCTGTCCCGAAATCACGGCTTTGGGTTCGTATGGAATATCTTGCGGTTCGAAACGTCCATAGGGCGGCATGATAATCATACCGACCTTCTGGCCCTCGCCCTCTACAATGGCGTTGGTTGCCAGGGTGGTCGACAAGGATACCATCTCAACCTGGCGCAGCTTTTCCTGATCCAATCCGGCCATGGCTTCACCGATGCCCAGGGTGAAATCCCATTTCGTGGTCAGCGCCTTGCTTTTACAAATGGTCTTGCCCTTGCTGAGGTCATAGATGACCGTGTCGGTGTAGGTTCCGCCGGCGTCTATGCCCAAGCCGATTTTCAAATTGGCGGTCTGCTTTACAGGGTCGCCTTCATCTTCCAGTATCGTGACCTTAGGTTCGTCCGATCGGCGCGATCCCGCGGACCAAATCGGATTGGCCGAAAGTGTCGACTGCAGGGCGTCAAACTCAATCACGTGATGCGGTGCAACTACCAGGATTTCATCGGACGTCTCGCTTGCGGTCAGAAGCTTTTCGATCAGGATCCGGTTGCCGGTAATTTTTTCGTATTTCCACTTGTATTCCGCCGCCATGTCCTGAGCATATTTTCCATATTTGGGTGAAAGCTTCGCCCCCGTTTCAATGAAGGCGGCCCTTTGATAATTCTGCTGCCAGGTGCTCAAAAATCGGAAGGTTTCTTTGGCGGCCTGCTCGCCGTATTTATCTACCAGCTCACCATAATTGAGCTTTTCGTCTCCGTAATAGGCCGACAATTTGCGCTGGGAAAGGGGCTCGGTCTTTTCCTCATACCAGCCGGCTGATATGTAATATGTGCCCGGATACTTTTTGAATTCATCCCTGTAGGCCGCATCACCACCCAGAAAGAGTGCAATGCAGTCATGGACCTTCGGTATCGACAGGGGGATGCCGCGGGCCTGGATGCCGACGGTTCCGCGACCGCAGACGCCGTATCCGACAACGATGCGGTCGCAGCGACCCGTGGCGGAAAGCTCATCGATGGCAGCCTGAAGTTTTTGCCGAAGCAGATCCGGACGATCGTGGAGGCCGCCTTCTAAAAATTTTACACCAACATCTAATCCCAACTTTTCGGCGGCGCTTTTTATATCGAGCGCCAACACGGCGCATGCGATCACGTATGGTTTTTTTATCAATGTATCTCTCCTGTTATTTTA
>CALZJV010000105.1 GCA_945787595.1 uncultured Desulfobacterales bacterium
CAAAAATAATTATCTAGTCGGTGTGATTTCCGATACCCACGGCCGATTGCCTCAATCTGTATTAAAGGCGTTTAAGGACGCTGATCTCATTATACATGCCGGTGACATTGGCGAACAGGAAATACTCGAGTATCTGAGAAAAATCGCCCCGATCATAGTGGTACGAGGTAACATGGATACGGGCAATTGGGCCTGCTATCTACCCGAAAAAGAGGTTATCAAAGTATGCAAAATTAGGCTGTGTGTGATCCACGATGTCTATAAAATCGATTTAATACCGAAATCGAGTACATGCCAAATCGTGATCAGCGGTCACACTCATCATCCGTTGGTGGAAAAGCAACAGGAAGTGTTGTTTCTAAACCCCGGCAGCGCCGTCCAGCCAAGATACGGCTATCCCGCCTCCGTCGCCTTGCTGCGGATAAACGGAAATTCCATCGACACACGGCTCATCGAAATAACAGATTAGGACATTTTAAATAGGAGGTTTTCAATGGGAGGACTGTTTAGCAGTATAAGCAAGGGAAATTGCATAAATGATCTATTTTATGGGACCGATTATCATTCGCACCTCGGAACAAAGCGAGGGGGACTTGCGGTGAGAAATTCGCAAGATTTTTCAAGATCAATCCACAATATCGAAAATGATTATTTCCGATCCAAATTTGAATCCGACCTTCCTAAATTACACGGTAATAAGGGAATTGGAGTCATCAGCGATCATGACCCTCAGCCGCTAATCATCGGTTCCCACCTTGGTACATTTGCCCTTGTTACCGTCTGTAAAATTAATAACATGGATGAGCTGGCGGCCAAAGCATATCAAAACAAACTGCATTTTTCTGAAATGGGTGGAGGTGAGACAAGCCCTACCGAATTGGTAGCTATGTTAATTGCAGGAAAAACTTCTTTCGAAGAAGGCATACAGCATGCCCAGCAGTCAATTAAAGGCTCATGCTCCCTGCTCTTGCTTACAAAAAATGGTATCTATGCTGCAAGGGATAAACTTGGACGAACTCCGATTGTCATTGGTAAGAAAGATGATGCCTATGCAGCCTCATCGGAATCTTGCGGATTTGCCAACCTTGGGTATGAAATTAACCGGTATTTGGGGCCCGGTGAAATTGTTTTTATAACAGCCGATGGATGCGAGCAAAGAAAAAAGCCGGAAGAAAAAATGCAAATATGCGCGTTTCTCTGGGTATATTACGGATACCCCGCCTCAAGCTACGAGGGCATCAATGTCGAAATCGTTAGAAACAGATGCGGACGTGCGCTGGCGAGGAATGACGAGGTTGAAATTGATTTGGTGGCCGGAATTCCGGATTCGGGGATTGGGCACGCCATCGGATATGCAAACGAGAGAAATATCCCTTATTTGAGACCTTTTGTAAAATACACCCCTACTTGGCCACGCAGTTTCATGCCTCAAAATCAAAGTATCAGAGACCTGGTAGCTAAAATGAAATTGATCCCAATAAAGAATCTTATTGAAGGCAAAAAGTTTCTTTTTTGTGAGGATTCCATCGTAAGAGGTACGCAGCTAAAAGACAATGTTCAAATATTGTATGACTATGGGGCCCGTGAGGTACACATGAGACCGGCTTGTCCTACCTTGATTTATCCCTGTGAATTTCTGAATTTTTCTACTTCACGTGCAACCACTGATCTTGCCGGCCGAAGCGCCATTGAGGATCTCGAAGGAGCGGATGATCGATATTTAAAAGATTATGCCACCGCCGATACGGAAAGAAATCGAGCCATGGTCGAAAAGATAAGACAGAGGTTAAGATTGACATCTTTAAAATACCAACGGCTGCAAGATTTGATAGAAGCAATCGGATTGCCAAACGAAAAAATATGCACACATTGTTGGGATGGCAGCAGCTATTTTTAAATGACTGTTTAATGAACTTTGATCACTTGACTTTTGACGTTTATATGTTACGTTATCTCTAAGTTGAAGTGGTAATCTCTTTACGGGGTAAATCTTTAGCATTTTTTGATGATCGGAATTTCTTTAATTTTGTTGGCTTTATTCACAGACGGTTGCATGTTTTACGTTTAGACTGGTAGGAAATTGAACTGCTCATCAAGCTAAAATGTATGGCCTAAGATTACTGATAATTCGGGTTTACCGATTATTTTTAACTAGAACCGGCCAGACTCATTATTTGCATCTATCTGCACCGCATTTCAGCTCTATTCGGACGACATTTCACGTAAAGCAATTGACAGTGCCTCGTAATTTTGACCCCACCCTGAAAGGATTAACATAGGATTTTTTCGAGACTTCCAAATTTCATCATCTTAGTCTCGCGAAAATCGGGATCGGCAGCAAGCCGCTGTCCCAATCGAGCGCGGCCTTTAACCGTACAATTATAATTCGATAGATATGCAAAGATTGACCAAACATTACAGTCTCTATGAAATGGAGCCGAAGCTGGTCAAAGAATGGCATCCAACCGCGAATGGGAAATTAACCCCAAGAAAATTGAATATTACTTATCCCAAGCCGGTTTGGTGGATATGTAGCCAGAGTCATGAATGGACAGCCACGATTAAAAGCAGAATGAGGGGAATGGGATGTCCCGGTTGCAGAAAAGATTGGGATCCAAATAGACCCCATGGCGAAGAAGATAGCCTATTGCGTACCAGGAAGGTGGATAGCGGTAAATTTGCTCCAAAAGAATCGAAAATAGTATTCGAATCAGATTTTTCTGATACTTTTTCAGGTCAAGACTCTAGAAAAAGCGGACGTTTTAAGAGTATCGGTACAGCTATTATCGAAATTCCCGCAACCGGGCATTGGTTTTATGCCCAAATGAAAAACTTTAGTGCCGGCGGCATGTACTTTGAAACAGAAGCTGCAATCCAACCAAAAACAACCATTAAAATAAAATTCGACAAACCTCTTTTTTTATCTAAACAAAAAAACTACACCTCAACAGTAAGATGGTGCAAAGCATTGGATGATGAGAATCGAGTGTTTTCCAGCTATGGCCTCGGGGTAAAAATTAATTAACTAAAAAAGCGGTCTTGCAGATAGTTACAATTGCTTTGGTTCGCGGCGATGCTTCGTTGGACATTCAGTTTTTATCTAACGGTGATAATAGATCGCTCTGAATCGAGCAGTGGCAGGCTGTACCTCTCTATGGATATTGTAAACTTTCGATTAACTGAACCAACGGCATTTATTTCTTCTAGAACGTTGTACCGCAGATTATCCAATTCTGCTCTATCTATTTTCCCTTTCATCGCAATAACAATGCCCCCATCCGCCAATAAAGGCAGCGCCAAACGGACAAAATATTCCAGAGACGACAAGGCGCGACTGATGATAACATCGAATCGGTTAATATAGCTCGGATGAACAGCAAGATCCTGCGCCCGCATGTGGAGGGCTTCGATATTGTCAAGTTTGAGGGTGCGAATGATATGTTTCAGAAAACTGACTTTTTTACGGGAAGCATCAATTAAGGTGACAGACAACGTAGGGAGCAGGACCTTAAGTGGTATCCCGGGAAATCCGCCACCTGAGCCGATATCCAGCATTGCAGCTCCCGGCGGTATAACCTTGGCAGGTACCAATGAATCTAAAAAATGATTGGACGCAACTTCTATCGGATCGGTGATGGTGGTGATGTTGATCTTTTGATTCCAGTTGATGAGCTCAATGGCATGGGCGGAAAACAGACGGTTTTGAGGGCGGTCAAGGTCCATCTCAATTGCTCTGGCTTGGTCAGTGAGAAAATTCGACCAGTCATTTGTGCCGATTTCCATATAACAGACCTCGTTATGCATCAAATGAAAGTGGCAGTAGACCATTATAGACCGCGGAATTACCCGTGAATTGGAGGTTCTTTCGGTCTGGGTTGAAAGGCTTAGGGTTCAGGATTAATCGGTTCGCGTATTTTCCCCTTATCATTGATATCATCGGATAATTTAACCTGAAAATCAGCCTCTGAACCTTTCTTTCGTGGACCCTTTAACCCATCGCCGGTACGTTTAATTAATGCAAACTCTCCGAACCTCCGCTATATCGGTAATTCCTTCGATTACCTTCAATATGCCATCCTGCTTCAAAGTAGACATTCCTTCTTTCATGGACTGTTCAAGGATAGTTTCTGTGCTAGCCTGTTTTTTAATCATCAATTTAACCTCGGGGGTCCCCTCCATTAATTCATGTATTCCCATTCGACCGCGGTATCCGGTGCCTGAGCATGCTTCGCAGCCGCTGGCCTGATGGAGGGTCATCGCTGCGTCATATTCGATACCCGTTTTATCAAAATACTTTTTGCCGTAGTCAGAGGCCAGCGTTTCAAATTCATCCACGGATACCTGGTATTCTTTGCAGCATTTTTTACACAGTCTCCGCGTCAGACGTTGAGCCAAAACACCAAGAAAGGCGTCGGAAAAATTGAGGGGATTCAATCCCATGTCGAGCAGACGGGTAACAGTTTCAGGGGCACTGTTGGTGTGCAGGGTGGAGAAGACAAGATGTCCGGTAAGGGATGCTTCGACACCGATGGATGCGGTTTCTCCATCTCGCATTTCGCCGATCATGATAACATCCGGGTCAGCTCTCAAAAACGCTCGCATCATCCTGGCGAAATCAAGGCCGATTTTGGGCCTGACTTCTGTTTGCCTCAAACCGACCTGGGTGATCTCAATGGGGTCTTCCGCCGTCCAGATTTTAATTCCGGGGGTGTTAATATGATTTAGAATAGAATGCAGTGTTGTCGTTTTACCTGATCCGGTGGGGCCGACTGCCAAAACAAGGCCATAGGGACTGGCGCTGACGGCTTTTAACACATTTAGGTTCCGTTCCGTTAGCCCCATCTCATCTATTTTCATAGCCCCGGCGGAAGCCAAAATTCTCATGACCACATCCTCAAAACCACCAGCAGTGGGCAGCGTGGCAACCCGCAACTCAAAGGCCGGCACCCCTTTGCGCCGGAATTTGATTTTGCCGTCCTGGGGCAGACGTTTTTCGGCTATATCCAGATTGGACATAATTTTGATCCTGGAAATGATGCCACGCACGATGGAATTTGGAACTTTCATATATTCCTGGCATACACCATCCAACCGAAAACGAATTCCGGTGGCCTTGGTGACGGGAGATGGTTCAATGTGAATATCAGAAGCGTTTTTACGGTAAGCGGCAATGATAGTCTGATCCACAAGTTTGACGACCTGGCTGGAAGCCTCATCTGCTTCTTCAACTTCGGTATCTTCCTCTTCCTCTTCAAAGGAAATATCCGGAATGAGGTCATAATCATCCAGCGCTTCCTCCACCGATTCGTTCTCAGATAATTGTCTGTCCTGATCGAAAAAATATTTGATGAATTTCTGGATGTCCTCATGAATGGCTACTGAAAAATTGATCTTAGTAGTCTTCATCAGGGTTTTGATGTTATCGGTCTTGTTCAAGTCGCGGGGATCATCAATAAGGACTTCCATGCCGTTCTTGTCCCAGCTGAGCGGAACCCAGATTTCATTGAGCAAAAATGTCTTTTTAAGATTGGCCAGCAGCTCAACCGGCACTGGAATTGAATCGTCGTAGGCTCTAAAAGGGCAACCATAGAAAAGTGAAAATGATTTTCCAATGTCTTCCTTCTGGATTTGATTATGCTCGATCAACACAAACTCTACACTCTTTTTCATTTTCTTGGACAGTGCGAAAGCCTGTTGCAATTGGTCGGTGCTAACCATATTTTCTTTTAAAAGATAGTCATACTTTGAGCCGGAGGCGGAGGTCGCAGCAATCGAATCCAATCGCTTCGTGATCTCGGTATCCGATGGATCCAGCCTGTTTGCCTCTTTGTAAAGGTCATAAGCCTGGTCACGATGATCTCGTTTTTCCAATTCCTGTCCAAACAAGAATTTGATGTGACCGATTGTTTTTTCTTCTGATTTTTGTCCGCTGATAAGATTGTTAAATTCCTCTACTGCTTTTGCAGGCGAATGTAATTTAAGCAGACTTTCGGTCAGCAGGGGGATCACTTTTTCATTGGGATAATCTTCTTCAAATAATTTCCCATATTGGTTTATCGCTTCCGCGTGAAGCCCCATTTCCTGAAAAGCAGCAGCACTGTTCAGAATTTCCGAAACATCCCCATCCCCTTTGCCGGAAGACACCATTACGGATATCAAGGTATCCCCGATGTCCACATCGGTGGGCATTGCCTCTTTTTGATCGGCGATTTCGTTTTTTAATGAATCGATCCGTTTTTGGATCGTAGCCTGTATTTGAGTATCCTGGGAGCCAACGGTCGATTGGATACTTTCATAAATACCAAGTGAGTCGTTGTATAATCCCATAGATCGACAAACTTCTGCTTCATTGATTCTGGATTCAATATCGGTTCTCATTCAGATTTTAAACCTCTTAGTTCTGCTAGGACAGATCTGTGCATGTGCCATCTTAATTTTGTTTGTGTTGTTGCCGGATGCGAAAGCAGTATCGACATCTTTAATTGAGAAATCCATAATTTAAGAATAGCGGTTTTTGTCTATACAGCGTAAAAAATGGAACTCGATGTTCATCGCCGTCGTTGCAGCCGTTCAATGGAAAGTCGAATACTATCCTGCATTCTGGCAATGGCTTCGGCAAGCTCTCCGATTTCATCTCTTGATTTTGTCTCAATCTTCAGTTTAAGTTCGCCCTGACTGATGCGTTCGGCAACTTCGGCCAGCGTTTTAATCTTCTTTGTCAGTCGATTTGTGTAGACAAAAACAATTATACTGATAAGCAGGAGTGTTACACCAAGCAGTATCAACGCGATAATTCGCGCATCACGGGTCGATGCTTTCACTCGGGATTGCATCATCGCAGTTGTAGCCGATATGTTAGCACTTTTTTCTTTAGCCAGCTGAGTGACAATTTTTGAAGTTTCCCGGATTAGCAGACGCGAGTTGGTATCAAAGTGCCATAAATAAAAAAGACTCACACCTGTCATGAGTATTAAAGGTATCAAAAGAAACAGTAGAAGCATTTTGGCACGCAGACCAAAGCCGCCTGGCTTTCGACGGTATCGTGTGTCGGCTTTGGCCTTGTCGATAGCGGGCATACCATTTTTCGATTCAGCTTCTCCGGTATCCAGCTGGTCATCGATCAAGGTGGTCGGCTGCATTTTCGCTTTATAATCGCTTTGAGATGAAGTTACCCGGGCTTTAAACACCATGATGATATGGCTGCAAACGCGACATTTGAAGCTAGCAGCTTTACCCTGAATCTTGGAGGGATCTACCCGATACTTCTTCCCGCATTCTTCACAGATTACAACCATTGAGAGTCCTTTTTCAGAGTAATGACTTTATTTCAGTCTTAAGCGCTTCGATCTCTGCATGAATGTACTGTTTGATCTCCTCTACTGCTTTTGCCAGAGCTTCTGTAGAGGGTACCAGGCTTTGCTCTGTGTTCGGGAAATCTTCCTTTGCGACATTAGGCCTCTGGGAAAACGACTCAGGTGCTGTGATCTTCGGTTCCTTACTCTTTAGCTTATTTTTTTTCTTTTCAGCTTTGCTCTGAGCGATCTGAATCCGCAACTCATTGTATTGATTCATCTCGGTGCTCAGAATCTTTTTCTTTTCGGTTTCTGCCATATCTTTGGAAAGCACCACTTTATCAAGACTGGCGAAAACTGAATTCAAAGTCTTAAATGTTTTGGGGTGCGCCTTGGCCCGATTTTTCTTGATATAACCACCCAACGCGTCCAGTATTTGCAGAAAGGATAACACGGTTTTGTCATGGCCATAAGTCATATTCAGGTCTTGAATTTGCTGAAGCAATTTTTCCAGGACTTCATCGGTAATTTCCCAATCGATGGATAAAATTAAATTTTTCAACTCTGAAAGTGGATAAAATTTCGATCCATCGCGGTCTCCATTATCCGGTAAAGAGGCGTTGTGCTCATCGAAGAGATCGTCCAGCCGGCCTTCAAGTTCAGGGGTCAAGTTATCAGCATCATTTGGTTCAACCAATTTTTTTCTCCTATTTCAAATCTTTTTTAATGGAAGTCACCGTCAGTGAAATAATTCGCTTCAACGTCTCAATAACATTGGTTCCTAAAACGGCACTGGACGCAAAAGAAGTTTTTTTCAGTTTGCTATTCAGATCTCTCTCGAGAGTTGCCATAGACAAGAGCGGAACGCCCTGATCTTTAAGATCTATCTTATTGTATTGCATCACTAATGGAATTTTAAAGATGCTTTTCTCATACTCGCTGAGGTTTCCTTGGAGATTTTTTAGCGACAGAATATTTTTCTCCCTTCGTAAAACCATGGCATCCGCCACAAAAACGATACCGTCCACACCGCGTAGAACCAGTTTACGGGTTGCGTTGTATTTTATCTGGCCAGGCACGGTATACAGCTGAATTTTAACATTGAAGTCATTGATGACTCCGATATCAAAGGGAAGGAAGTCAAAAAAAAGGGTGCGGTCACCATGAGTTTTGACGGTGACCATTTCGGTATTTATACGGCTGGCGAATTTACGATGTATATATTCAAGGTTACTTGTCTTGCCGCCTCGGCCGGGACCGTAATAGACGATTTTAACCTGGATTTCCTTTTCCTTCAGATTTACAAATGCCATCAGAGCGAACCTTGTCGAAAAACATGGGTCGGACTTTTATCATAAAATATATTGAAGCAGACCAGCTTAAGACGACAGAAGGGGTTTTAAGATGTCCTTCAGCTGTTCAACAGATTCGGACACCTTTAACCGTAAGAAACCTAATGAGATGTCATTGCCGAATATGGTAATCAGCAAAAATTCGGTGGTTATTTTGTTGAAATGAATATTTTCTTTTTTCCCTTTATGGAAAAGCAGCGAAAATTCATTTTCACCAATGATTTTGGCCATTGCACTGACTGCACCAAAGTTGCCCGCTGCCAACGCAGCCAGCGAGTAAATGTCATGCTGTTTTTCGCCATTGTCCAGATTGGCGATGATATTGCCGGCCATATCAATCAAAAACACGCACCGCACTCCATTGTCAATGAGGTCCTGGTTTAA
The DNA here is from genome assembly GCA_945787595.1 of uncultured Desulfobacterales bacterium. Next base: position 9,029 of record CALZJV010000105.1, read on the forward strand.
AATGTCCTCAATGCTATCAAGCTGTTCTTGACCAAGCGTATATGACAATTGCCTGCCTCCTAAAAACGTTAATGTTGATGAAAACTTATATCGCTATTAATTTCGGTAACTTTAAGAAAAACTTTAATTTTCTTAAAAAAAATTATGCGCAAGGAGTGGATTATTAACATCTGGATTCTGATTTTGATTTGAATAAAAAATCCATCTTATACTTCTTAAATTACTAAATATATGGTATTTTATCAAGTTAATTTTTTTGTTCCGATGTGGATTCAGTAGCTGGCAGGGACCGCACGCAGGTGATGAGATTCGCTGATTATTCCGCATAATTACGCTCAACAGCGTCTGCAAAATCCATTCTGATCAAAAGATCCGAACCGCTGTTGACCGAAATCTTTGCATGTGGGTACCGTTTTTTAAACACTCGGATCATGGCGGCATTTTCACGCAGGACCGATGCGCTAAAACTGGTGTAATGGTTTTCTTTAGCTATATTTTCAAGTATTTCAATAAGATAAGTTGCTATCCCCATCCCCTGAAAATCTTCGCGCACGACAAAGGCCACTTCAGCACGGTTATCGTCATCTGCAGCATAGGAACCGATGGCCATAATTTCCTTGTGGCCGCCTCTTTGAACGCGTCCAATGATGGACATATTTTTATGATAATCCACACTTGACCATTGTTTCTGAACGACTTCATGGGAAAATGTTCTCATCTTATAAAAAAACCGCATATAAATAATTCCGATATGCAAATTCATCGGAAGGAAGAAGGGGGCGAAACTCTACAATTTTTCCGTCCCTGAGTTTTAAAGTTTTCTTGTAGCCTTCCAGAAATAATAGATCTTCTGTCGTGGGCGGTAGCTGATCGGCAAATATATAATGATGCTTTTTGGCCACTTCGATGAGTTCTTCCCGGAATTTCGGATGCGCAATCTGGGCCAATTCCATAACCCGTTGATAGATACCCTTTCCTTTCAGCTCTGCAATGCCGTATTCGGTGATGACATAGTTGACGTCTCCCCTGGTTGTGGCCACTCCCGCACCTTCGCTGAGGTGAGAGACGATACGCGACACAGAGCCGTTGCGCGCAGTCGAAGGCAGAGCGATGATTGAAAAACCTCCCTTGGACATTGAACTTCCACGCAGAAAGTCGACCTGATCCCCAATACCGCTGTAAAAAAGATATCCCATGGAATCTGAACAGACCTGTCCGGTAAGATCGACTTCCAATGCTGAACTGATGGAAATCAAGTTGTCATTACGAGCAATCACCGTCGGATCATTGACAAACTCCGATGACCTGAAATAAAAAGCCGGATTGTTGTTCACATAACGGTAAATCCTTTCAGACCCCATGCACAGTGAAGTAACTACCCTGCCGGGCAGAAGGGTCTTCTTCTTGTTGGTAATGACGTTTTTCTCAAATAATGGGAGTAACCCGTCAGTGATCATTTGGGTATGAATCCCCAGGTCTTTTTTGCCATCCAGATATTTTATAATGGCATATGGTAAACTGCCGAACCCGATCTGAAGAGTTGCCCCGTCATTGACAAGTTCCGACACGTAATGACCGATTCTGCGGGAAACTTCATTGTCCTTTACCGTTGGCACTGCCTCCACTAGCGACTCTTCATGGGGCACAAGCCAGTCGATATCATTCACGTGCACAAAACTGTCTCCCCAGGTTCTGGGCATCCTTGGATTGACCTGGGCGATAACAATGGCTGCATGTTCAACCGCCGGCCGGGTGATATCAACCGAAACCCCTAAACTGCAATAACCGAATTTGTCCGGCGGGCTGACTTGAACAAGGGCAGCATCCAAACCAATTTGATGGCTGGCAAACAACCTGGGAATCTGGGAAAGATATTCGGGGATGTAATCGATTTTGCCATCAAACGCTGCCTTGCGCATGGATTGACTGATAAAAAAGAGCTTTAGCGAAAAACGACGGATAAATGATTCATCTTCCACAAACTGAGATAGGGTTGAAGAGAGCATCTGATAGATCATTATATCCTGCAGACGCTCGTCTTTGACCATGGCCCTGATGAGATGCTGGGGTTCACCGCAACCCGTTCCGATAAACACACGGCTACCTCTCATTATCCTTGACACAGCTTCTTGAGCTTCAACAATCTTTGGTATGTAACGACGTTGCCAATCCATTTATTTCCTCCTCAATCGGATATACCGATGTGCTGAAGCATAAAAATAATTGTCAAAAAATATGAATGTAATGAATGAGCGAACACTGACCTGGATTTTTTTTTGTCTTTAAAGCTTTCCGGTGATTGCATATCTTACCCATCTTCTCTTTGATGCAAGGCTGAAAATGGGTTAAATTTTTTAACCGATTTACTGATTCCCCGCTGTTAGGGTCCAGTTCAGGTTAAAACATATCAAATATTTCAGCTAAAATCGATACATTCATCGTGATCAAGAATAATAGGTCAGCGGAAAAGGGATGCGTGCCTTAGTTTTGGATTCCTGTTGACCATCAGGGGTTGGGTTGTTATTTTATTAAAGCTTACCTACTTCTTTATATCATTTGCGGAGCTGAAAATCTGAGGTGAAACCGTGAAATCGCCCTATTCCTCTGGAAATTTCAGGCCCTTTAAAAATCTGCAAGCCCTTCTTGAAGAAAAGGCTATCGAGCTCAGATCCGTGTCGCTTCCAAAGCCGAATGAATCCAATAAATTAGATGAAGTAAAGGTTGATCAGCGATCGGATCGGATTATTTTTGAAGAAGCTATGGCGGATGTAAAAAAGATATCCAGATCAAACTGTGCGCTCACAAGCCATACCACCTTTAAACATTCGAACTCTGATAATAATTTTGAATTTGATGAATATGAATCCCTGGAGAAGCTTAAGGACCTTATAAAATATGGAACCGGATTTATCGTTTCACTCACACCGGAATATGTCGAAGGTATAGCGAACAACGTTAACCCTGAGGTCGCCCGTCGGCTTCACTGCGGATATTTTTCAATCCAGGCACATATAGATCTTCACGGCTTCGGTGCTAAAGACGCCCATCAAGCCGTTGACAGGTTTTTAAATAAAAGCATTCTGGCGGGCAAACGCGCTGTTTTAATCATTCATGGTCGAGGACTTTCTTCACCATACGGTCCGGTTCTGAAAACCAAAGTTTATCAATGGCTCACCGCGGCCCCCTGGCATAAGTGGGTGATAGCGTTTACCAGTGCCCGATTATGTGACGGAGGAACCGGAGCTACATATGTTCTCCTTCGGCCACAGCCGCTGACCAAACGATTTAGAAAAAAAAATATGGCCGTTCATAGATTCTGAGGTTCAGCGTTCAGGGTTCATGACCGCTGGTTCATGAATTCCGAGTACGAATTCCTGAGAATAGAACGAGTTAAGGATATTGAAGCAGGGCGCCCGACCAGAGAGCGAACTCGCCAGAGGTGAACTGACGGATAGAGAATGCCAAGCGTGCTCGTCACACGGACTTTAGGGCCAAATTCAGAATGGAGCCAGGTTCATTCAATCGACATTTTTCGTAAGATGTCCCTTAAACAGTGAACCCTGAACCTGTGAATGCATACAAGAGATAATCCTGAACGGTGAGCTCTGAACGATTACGAAAAATTTCTAATTATTTATTATTTTATTGACAAATCCAGGCTATCATCTTATAAATTTCAGTTTGGCCAAGTTTTTTTTAATATTTAATCCCCATCCGGTTTGCGTCTTCCCGATGCGGGATTTTTTAATGGCCCTACCAGGGCAGGTATCGTTACATCATGGTTAAATATATTTTCGATTGCAAGTATTATCGGATAACGAAAAGGTAACGTGACAATGAAGAAAGATATAGCAAAAGTCAGAAATATTGGTATCAGCGCTCATATCGATTCGGGTAAAACGACTTTGACTGAAAGAATTCTTTACTATACCCAGCGAATCCACACTATTCATGACGTTAAAGGAAAAGACGGTGTGGGGGCCACCATGGATTCCATGGAACTTGAAAAAGAACGCGGTATCACTATCGCCTCTGCTGCAACCTATTGTGAATGGAACGGACATGAAATCAACATCATTGATACTCCGGGACATGTCGATTTTACTATTGAAGTCGAACGCTCACTGCGGGTGATGGATGGCGCCATCCTGGTTCTATGCGCCGTGGGCGGTGTGCAGTCCCAGTCTATTACGGTTGATCAACAAATGAAACGCTACGAAGTTCCATGTGTTGCGTTCGTCAATAAATGCGATCGCAGCGGCGCCAATCCATACCGAGTAATGGATCAGCTGAAAGAAAAATTAGGGCACAACGCTGTTGCCATGCAAATGCCGATTGGACTCGAAGCTGATTTCAGCGGTATTCTTGATTTGATTTATATGAAAGCGGTATATTTTGACGGTGATAGTGGAGAAAAAGTGCGCATAGAGAAAATACCACAAAAACTGATCGAGGAAGCGCTCGAAAAACGTGAATTGCTTTTGGATGCCGCATCCATGTTTTCCGACTCTCTGACTGAACTGATCCTGGAAGAAGCAACTATTCCCGAGGCAACGATCATAAGGGCAATCCGTCGAGGCGTTATTGCACGGCAGTTAACCCCTGTGTTCATGGGTTCGGCGTACAAGAACAAAGGAATCCAGCCCTTTCTAGACGGAATTACTGATTTATTACCCTGTCCCATGGATGTCGAAAACCGGGCACTGAACACGGAAAGAGATGAAGCTACGGTACTGCTTACCGCCGACACTCAAAAACCGACTGTCGCTCTGGCCTTTAAGTTGGAAGATGGCGCCTTCGGTCAGCTTACATACATTCGTGTCTATCAAGGCGCTATTGTTAAGGGGGACACCATTGTCAACATCCGCACCGGAAAGAAAGTTAAGGTCGGCCGGGTAATTCGCATGCACGCCGATCAGATGGAAGATATTAAAAGTATCCCTGCCGGGTATATCGGTGCACTTTTTGGTATCGACTGCACATCCGGTGACACTTTTGCAGCACCGGGTATCAGTTTGACGATGACCTCGATGTATGTACCGGAACCCGTAATTTCTCTGGCCGTTACGCCGGCAGACCACAAATCCGAGATCAATATGTCAAAAGCGTTATCCCGTTTTACCAAAGAAGATCCCACTTTTAAGGTTCATGTCAATAATGAAACCGGAGATACCATCATCTCAGGCATGGGGGAGCTTCATCTTGAAGTATATATTGAACGAATGCTACGGGAGTATAGTGCCCTCGTAAATCCGGGTATGCCGCGCGTGGCATATCGTGAAACCATCACCCGCAAGGCCCAATTTAACTACATTCATAAAAAGCAAACCGGTGGCGCGGGACAATTCGGTCGTGTGGCCGGTTACATGGAGCCAATCAACGACAATGATTTCGTATTCGAAAACCGGGTGACGGGAGGTGCCATTCCAACCCAGTTCATTTCCGCCTGTGAAAAGGGCTTCAAACAATGCCTAGCAAAAGGTCCTAAAATGGAATTTCCCGTTACCGGCATTAAAGTTGTCATTGATGATGGTGCATCTCACGCGGTGGACTCTTCGGACATGGCATTTCTAGCCGCTGCACAGGGTGCTTTCCGGCAGGCCTACCCCGGTGCCAAACCAGTTATTCATGAACCGATTATGAAGGTCTCTGTTGAATCGCCATCGCAATTCCAGGGAACTGTTATGGGTTCGTTAAACCAGCGGCGGGGAATGATTGTCGGGTCACAGGAGGAAGGGGTGATGTGCGTAATTGACGCCCAGATCCCCTTGGCTGAAATGTTTGGCTATTCAACAGTTTTAAGATCCTTAACCCAGGGGCAGGCCCAGTTTACCATGGAATTTGCAACTTACAAACAGGTACCGAAGAGCATCGCCGAAGAATTGCTTAAAAAGGCGACCGAAGAAAAAAAGAATGTAGCATAGTTGGTTGACGGACTGAGAGATATGTCCACCGCTGCTGGCCTGAAAACGGCCAGTTTAATGGGACGATTTGAGAACATTAGATGCTAAATCAGACAGCATTGACAATTTGAATTCTAAGATGGGAGAAAACGAATCGATCTATCCTTTTGATTCGGCTTATTTAAAAGCTGCCCCGAAAGGCGAAATTCAAGACTTCCAACCTCATCCTCCACATCAACGCGACAGCCACCAACAAGCCTGTATGGAAACCGCAGGTCGTGTGATCGGAGAGACAAAGGCCCGGAAAGCGTATAGAAAACCACCCAGAGTTATTTACATTAAAGAAAGGTATTTCACTATGTTGAAAAAAGATCTTATTTTGCGTAATCCTTTGCGGATGATGGGTCATGAAAACGACGAGATTCTAAACGCCGGAGAATTTGGAGCTGTGCTGGCCAGGGCCGGTGTAGGGAAAACGGCCATTTTGGTTCAATTGTCGTTAAACGCCCTGCTCAGGGGCAAAAACGTGCTCCACATCAGCCTTGAAGATCCGGTCAACAAGGTCAGCCTGTGGTATCAGGAAGTTTTCAACCTAATTGCGGAGCAATATAGAGTGGATCAGATCAACCAGCTTTGGGAATCTTTATTGCCTCACCGTTTTATTATGACTTTCAGGGTGGAAGGTTTCAGCGTTCCCAAACTTAAAGAGAGATTGTCGGATTTAACGGAACAGAATATTTTTTCACCTCAGATGATGATTGTCGATGGGTTTCCCATTGATAACTCCGCATATCAGTCCCTAACCGAAATTAAGAATTTGATTAAAAATCACCAAATGCCTGCTTGGTTTACCATAAGGACCCATCGTCATGAGGATCCTGGACCAGATGGAATTCCAAGGCAGCTTTCTCAGCTCTCCGACCTGTTTGAGATCGCCATCCAACTTCTGCCGGTGGGAAAGGAAATTCACGTGAAGGCTGCCAAAGGAGCAGAGTCATTTTCAGAGCAACTTGATTTACGGTTGGATCCATCGACTATGTTGATAAAAAATAAGTTGTAGCAATAATCGAGCTGCTGCACCTCACTCGACCACCAAGGGTTCACGAAGAAATAAATTCATGATTCTGGGAGTTGAGGCGGCCGGTCGGTACGAATCGGAAGCACTAGAATATCAGGATTATTTCGAGCTTCAAACCACAGCCGGACAGGATGTATCAGCGTCAAAAAAGTAAAGTTAATTTTGAGGGAGCAGTAATGACCAAACAAAAAGAGGCTTGCATTTCGTTGCAAGCCTCTTTTTGTTTAAACCCAAATGGAGGCGGCATCCGGATTTGAACCGGAGAATAGCGGTTTTGCAGACCGCTGCCTTACCACTTGGCTATGCCGCCCCAAAAAAAAATGGAGCGGGAAACGGGATTTGAACCCGCGACTTCGACCTTGGCAAGGTCGCACTCTACCACTGAGTTATTCCCGCTCAATTTAAATTTATCATTTAACTATTTCCTATCTTTTTGTCAACAAAAAAGGCTAATTCTGCAGAAGTCTTCGGAATTTGATAAAATAATCGGCACCGGACCAAACAGTGAAGCCAAGAGCACCCCATAAAAAGAATTCGCCGACGGCTTGTGGATTTAGCCCTAAAAAAGGGTAATGAATCAATAACGGTATGATTGCTGCGATTTGAAAACCGGTTTTGTACTTACCGAGATTTGTTGCCGATACATCCTCACCCCTTTCAGCGATAATATTGCGCAATCCGGTCACTGCAATTTCACGGCCGATGATAATACAGACGATCCATGGGGGCACCCAGCCCAGTGCAGTCAGCATGATAAATGCAGACGATACCAATAGTTTGTCAGCAACCGGGTCCATCACTTTACCGAGAGTGGACACCAGCCCTCGAGTTCTGGCAATATACCCATCCAGGTAGTCTGTAATCGCAGCGACACTGAATAAAATTGCCGCGACAAAGGTGCAAACCCGGTTTGGGAACAGCATCAGAATCACAATTATCGGGACAGCGATGACGCGAAACAATGTCAAGGTGTTGGGATGACTAAAAATTTATTTTCACCTCTCCACACGGAAGCAGGGATTCCGCTGGTTGCTTCAAAGTATTTTTTTGTTTGCTGTCAGCCGGCAAACAATTCACCGTATCGGGACCAAGAGTTTGAGTTTAAACACCGGTGATGAAGCAGTCTTAATATAAGCTGACAAATTATTCCTTTTTTTCTGAATGGGCGGTGAGAAATTTATCTTTGCATTGGCTACTACAAAAATAAAGGTCTTTTCCGCCAAAGTTTAAATGCACTCCATTCCTTTTGGGAAAATAAGCCTCGCAAAAAGGATCCTTTATCATGACATCATCAATTTCTGCGGCGGTCTCACGCGAAACCGATCTTGATGAAGATGCGGCTGGAAACATCCAGGACTTGACCGAGCGATAAAGCACGTATCCGACTACAAATAAAATGATAAACTTGATCATTTATACTCAGTTATCCTTTGATCCTTTGCATCAATGTCTTCCAATAAGGACTGCATGGTCCGGTGAAAAACAGGATGTTTGATGCTGGGATCTATATCACAAATAGGCCTTAATACAAAGCGTCTTTTATGCATTCTGGCATGGGGAATCACCAGTTTGGGCGTGTCAACTACCATCGCATCAAATAATATGATATCCAGATCTAGCACTCTTGGTCCAAACCGAACAGCATTTCTGGTGCGGCCGGCGTCCCCCTCAATTGATTTGAGTGTATCCAATAAAGAGAAGGGGTCAAGGGTGGTCACAATTTTTACAACATAATTCACAAACCAATCCTGATCCCTATAATCAACCGGCTCGGTTTGGTAGACAAGTGAATTATCGATCAAGCGGCATTTACCACAGCACGTTAGGGCAGTAATACCCTTGCGGCAGTTTTCAAGCTTGCGGCCCAGATTCGAGCCAACGCTGATATAGGCAGTGTGTAAGTCCAGCGGATTATGGTTTCCAGGCATCTTCAGACAGTTGGGCGGAATAAATAATGCGCGCGTCACCTTCAAGGTATATATCGTTGAAAACGCTGCCGTCTTTCTTAAAATAAACGGACAAAGATTCTCCGCTTCGCGTCAATAGAGTGATGGGAGATTGCCAGTTCGCTTTGCAGGAGGTGATAAGCGCCGCGGCGATCGAACCGGTTCCACACGCAAGGGTTTCATTTTCGACCCCTCGCTCGTATGTTCGAATAGCCAGATGTCCTTGCTCTTGTTGACAGATAAAGTTAACATTCGTGCCGGCCGGTGCAAAGGCCTCATGCAACCGTATTTCTCTTCCAAAATCGAAAACATTGATGTCTTCAATGCTCTCGTTCATCACCACCACATGGGGCACACCGGTATTGACACTGCAAACCTTCACGGGGCCGTTTTTCAGCTCGATGCTGAAATCCAGGCGAAGTTCGACGGGGTCCGGCATTTTGACCTTCGCTCGGTTATCTTTTACCTGCCCTCTGACAACACCGGCTTCAGTTTCGAAGGACAAGTTTTGCCCGGCGATCCCGTTTACATAGGCAAATCGGGCGGCACAGCGAGCGCCGTTCCCGCACATTTCAGCTTTGCTTCCGTCCGAATTAAAAAACCGCCATTTAAAATCGGCCTTATCCGAGGATTCAATCAGAATAAAACCGTCGGCTCCCACAGACATTTTGCGGCGACAAATCCGGTTAATAAAGCCGGGTAAATAGTCATCTTTGACGACCTTCTCCCGATTGTCCACAATGATAAAATCATTGCCGCTTCCACTCATCTTAATAAACGTAATGGGTTCCATAATTAATTGAATATTGTCAAATGAATATTGAATATTTAAGGTCCGCCTCCGCGGATCAATTATAAAAAAACATCAACAAACCCCTTGCGGCAAGTCACGGGGTATCATCTAAATAAAATTATCGCAGCAAGCTGCGCGGAACTAGACCCCAACCCGGACAAGCCGGAATTGAATATTGACGATTGAAGATTGAAGATTTGTTGTATCGCTTCCCTCTGTCTTTTCAATTTAAATCGATAGCATTCCTAAAATATTTAATCTGGCTATGGCATAAATCATGCGCAAACATGATGTGATTTCAATAAATAGGTACTAATAGAGATTAAATTGACGGAGCGAAGCGACATCCATAAATATTCATTCGTCAATATTCATTCGTCAATTCCAGTCATGCCTCAAAAAAGGGTGGTAACGACTCTCCTCTGACTAAATCCTCATAGTTTTCACGGGCCTTTATAACGTGGAACCGGTGGTCTTTTACCATGACTTCGGCCACCCGGGGCCGCGAACAGTAGTTGGACGACATGACATAGCCGTAGGCGCCTGCACTCATGACTGCCAACAGGTCACCACTTTCCACATCACAAATGCTACGATCGACTGCCAAAAAGTCACTGCTTTCACAAATCGGTCCGACAACATCGGCAACAATTAGGTTTTTTTTCGAATTTACTACCGGTTCAATGGCATGAAATGCATTGTAGAGCGTTGGCCGCAGCAAGTCGTTCATGCCGGCATCAACAATCACAAAATTTTTCACCTCGCCTGATTTACGGTAAAGCACTTTTGTTATCATAATTCCAGCATTGCCGACCAATACCCGGCCAGGCTCCAAAATTAGCTGCAGATCCATACCCTTGAGCTGCTGGGTGATCATTCCGGCGTATTCTCTGAGCGGCGGTGGCGTTTCATCGGCGTAGGTTATGCCAAGCCCGCCGCCCATGTCCAGATACTTTATGTCGGTGCCCATCTGTTTCAAGTCATTTATCAGGGTTTTGAGACTTATTAGAGCTGCTTCAAACGGCTTGGTGTCGGTAATCTGCGAGCCGATGTGACAATCAATTCCAACGACATCCACATGATCGAGACTGCCGGCCATCCGGTAACTTTCAATAGCCGCTTCTGTATTGATGCCGAATTTGTTTTTTTTCAAACCGGTTGAAATATACGGATGGGTTTTCGGATCAACATTAGGATTGACTCGAATGGCCACCGGCGCTCGCTTTTTTAACTCTGCGGCCCTGCGATTGATCAACTCGAGCTCGACGTGAGATTCGACATTGAACATCAAGATACCGGTTTCAAGGGCATAGTCGATTTCATCGACACGCTTTCCCACACCGGAATAAACGATACGGTCCGGAGAAAAACCGGCCTTGAGTCCCCGGTATAGCTCCCCACCGGATACAATATCCAGGCCGCAGCCCACATCGGCAAATATCTTCAACACTGCAAGGTTTGTATTTGCTTTCGCCGAAAAACAGATCAGCTTCGGCACATCTTCAAAAGCGGCATTAAATACTTGAAAATGACGTGTCAAGGTTGCATAGCTGTATAAATAAAAGGGTGTTCCGATCTTTGCGGAAATTTCCTGAATCGAAACATCTTCACAACATAATATATTGTCACGGTATTTGAAATGGTGCATATTTCACCTGTTAAAGTTTTAGGACTTAGCTTTAATACGTAAAATTAATCAAGTTGGAATCTTGACCTGCAACACCGTCGGCATTGTGGGCGTTGACTTTATAAATGTATCGATAACCGGGTTCAATTGGTTGCGAAAAAACCACCGATGGCTCAGGTTTTCCGGGAACACCGCCTCGGACCAATACATCTCCGATTTTCAGGAATTGAATCGGGCAATTTGGGCAATCGGTTTCGATCGATGATTGCTTGGACTGGAAAATATAAAACCCGGTTACCGGGGATTTGGCTTTATCACTTGTTTTGGGAATTGTCCAACTCAGCCAAATCGTACTCTCACTGATTCGGTAATCCATATCTATCACCTTCGGCGGTCTGTTCCCGCTGGGCGGATTCGGCATGGCTTTTTTACCGCACCCTGCTAACATCAATGCAGATGTCATCCAGGTTGAGAAACCTAGGGTGAGCAGGACCAGAACGCATACGTTCGTGATGGCTCTCTTCATCAAACTGCAGACTCCCAAGACTTACTATTAGAATACGTTCTGCCGTTAACCATCTATCCGGTGTGATTGCGCCAATCTGAATCCCTCCTTCCGTCGACCTTTACTTACTGCCACCTGGTAGATAGTCCTTTTTTTGATCCAGCTGTTTTTCTGCTCCTGTAATGGCTCTGGCGACCATCTTGCCTCCTGTGCCTCCATAGGATGTGCGCTGTTCTATCATTTGCCTGGGCGTCAGGCAGGAAAATATATCCTGCCGTATAAGCGCAGAAAATGATTGCAACTGCTCCAGGGTAAGTTCATGGAGTTCTTTTTTCTTCTCCAGCGCAAAACTGACCGCTTCTCCCGCCAGGCGGTGGGCTTCTCGAAACGGCACACCCCGATTGGCAAGATAATCGGCCAAATCGGTTGCATTCAGAAAACCGCTGGATGCAGCGCGCTGCATATTCTCTTTATTAAACTTAATCTCTGGTAACATATCGGTATAAATTTCAACACAGGCCGCTAACGTGTCCACCGCAGAAAATAGAGGCGCTTTGTCCTCCTGCATGTCACGATTATAGGCCAATGGCAGGGACTTCATCATGGTCAACAGGGTTGTCAAGCTGCCGATGACAGTGCCGGTTTTTCCCCTCACAAGCTCCGGAACATCCGGGTTTTTCTTCTGCGGCATAATACTGCTGCCGGTTGCAAATGAATCCGGCAATTCTATAAAGTTGAATTCAAAGGTGGACCACAAAATCAACTCCTCCGACAGACGGCTGAAATGAACCATGCAGATTGCCGCAGTCGACAAAAATTCAATGATAAAATCCCTGTCAGAAACGGCGTCGATACTGTTAGCGGAAATTGCATCAAATCCAAGCAGTTTCGCCGTTAATTTCCGATCGATGGGATAGGTTGTACCGGCAAGCGCAGCACACCCCAGCGGCATGACGTTTGTTCGTTGTAGACAATTCTCCAGTCGCTCTAAATCTCTTGAAAACATTTCAAAATAGGCCATTAGATGGTGAGACAGAAGAATCGGCTGGGCTCTTTGCATATGGGTGTAGCCCGGTAAAATCGTGTCAAGATGGTTCCTGGCCAATGCCACGATCACCTTTTGCAGCTTGTAAAGCAAATGGATGATACGGCAGGTCTCATCCCTTAGATACATCCTTACATCGAGTGCGATCTGGTCGTTGCGGCTTCTGGCAGTATGAAGTTTTTGAGCAACCGGACCCGCTATTTCAACTAGCCGGGATTCAATGTGCATATGGATATCTTCAAGGCTGTCACTAAATTGAAACCGGTCTGTCTCAATCTCATTCTTGATTATTTCAAGACCGCGGATCAATTCCAAGGCTTCGTCATCGCTTATTATCCTAGTTTTTGCCAGCATTTTGCAGTGCGCAATACTGCCCTGGATATCATAGGCATAAAGCCGCCGGTCTACCTGGATTGAAGACGTAAATGCTTCAACGATTCGCGCCGTTTTTGCTGAAAATCTGCCCTGCCAGAGTTTTTCGGACATTGTTCACCCGGAGTTTTTAAAATAGAGAAGTTCGTTCTACTTTGTCATATTTACCTTTGTTTCAGTCCTTCGCTATAAGAGACTGATATTCGGTAAGTAATTCATCCAGACAATCGATCAAGGCGTCGATTTCTTCTTTCTTTATAATAAGCGGGGGAATGAAGCGTAAAATATTTTCCTGGATGCAGTTAATTAAAAAACCCCTTCGCATGCACTGGGTGACCAGGGTCTCACCGTTGAAGTTCAGCTTCATTCCGAGCAGCAAGCCAAGGCCTCTGACATCGACAATGGCGGGATGTCGTTTTTTTAAATCCAAAAGCTTTTCTCTGAAATACTCACCGGTTAATCGGCGTGCCGCCGAACGTTGACGCGTGGGCGCCGGGTCCAAACGCTGAGGCCACTCGTTCCTTGGCCAACATAGCACCGATGGGCAGTCCGTTCGCCAGTGCTTTGGCTAGTGTCATGATATCAGGCTCAACACCGTAATGCTCGTAGGCAAACAGCTTGCCGGTACGTCCCATTCCGGTTTGGATCTCATCAAATATTAGCAGTGTCCCGTTTTCATCGCAAATCCGGCGAACTGTCTTTAAATAATCGGATTCCGGACAACGTACCCCACCTTCACCCTGAATCGGTTCGATTAAGACCGCACAATGTTCCGGTCCTAGTTGAGCTCGTAACGCCTCGGTATCGTTAAAGGGGACAAAGTCAAATCCTTCAAGAATGGGGGCAAATCCCTTTTTGATTTTTTCTTGACCGGTGGCGGAGAGCGTCGCCATTGTTCGGCCATGAAATGATTGTTCCATGGCAATTATTCTGGAACGTTGATTTTCACCCCGATCTTTAAAAAATTTGCGGGATATCTTAATGGCCGCCTCATTTGCTTCCGCTCCGCTGTTGCAGAAAAAAACTCTGTCGGAAAAACTGTTTGCGACCAGCCAGCTGGCTAATTCAACTTGGGGTTTGGTATAGTAAAGATTGGATACATGCCATAAGGTTTGAGCCTGAGAAGATAGTGCTTCTGTTAACTTTGCATGTGAGTGGCCCAAATTGCACACGGCGATTCCGGCCACAAAATCCGTATAGCTTTGGCCATTGGTATCGTAAAGGGTGCTGCCAGATCCGTTTGAAAGAACCATGGGAAACCTTTTATAAGTTTTCGCGATTACCTGATCGGCTTGCGCCATAATTTCTGCTGTCATTGCCCTACCCTCATCAATTTCATATCGTGATCCGTTATAAAATATAGCGGCTTAAATCCTCATTGTCCTTAATGTCTTTTAACCTGGCTTCTACGTAGGTCTGATCGATGACAATTCGCTTAATTTTCATATCCGGTGCGTCAAAAAGGATGTCTTCGAGTAAACGCTCCATAAGGGTGTGAAGCCGCCGCGCTCCGATATTTTCGGTGCGATCGTTCACTTCCTCTGCCATTCTGGCTATTTCCGAAACAGCATCATCTTCAAAGACAACATCCGTATCTTCGGTTCTCAAAAGGGCTATGTATTGGAGCAACAGCGCATTTCTGGGTTCGGTGAGAATCCGGATAAACTCCGATTTCCCTAAAGAATCCAGCTCAACGCGAATCGGAAATCTTCCCTGCAATTCCGGAATAAGATCCGCCGGTTTGACGGTATGAAACGCCCCGGAACCGATGAATAGGATATGATCTGTTTTAACCGGTCCGTATTTGGTTGTGACGGTGCTGCCTTCCACTATGGGCAAAAGGTCTCTTTGCACGCCTTCCCTCGATACGTCGGGGCCGTGCGTACCGTTTTTGCCGGCAATCTTATCGATTTCGTCAAGGAAAATGATCCCCGATTGCTCTACCTTGGCAATGGCCTCTTTGACAACCATTTCCATATCCACTAGATCCTGGGCCTCTTCCTGGGCTAACATTTTCAGGGCTTCAGGCACCTTTACCCGGCGGCGTTTGGTACTTTTCGGCAGCATACCGCCGAGCATATCTTTGAAATTAATTCCCATTTCTTCCATGCCGACATTTGAAAAAATTTCCACCATCGGCATGCTCCGGTCGGTAACATCAAGATCCACATAGCGGTTGTCGAGTTTTCCCTTGCGCAACATGCTACGCAGTTTTTCTCTGGTTGAAGAAATTTCATCGCTGCCGGGCGTTACCAGTTCAAATTGAACCTCCTTGGATTCTTCACTTCTGGCGGGTGCTTGTGTGCCTGATTTGGGAAGCAAAAGATCAAGCATGCGTTCTTCAGCTATTCGCCAGGCTTTGTCCTGAACTTCCTCCTGAGCCCTGATTTTGCATATGTTTAAAGTGAGCTCGACAAGATCCCTCACCATGGATTCTACATCACGGCCGACATATCCGACCTCGGTAAACTTGGACGCTTCAACTTTGCTGAAGGGAGAATCGGTCAGCCTGGAAAGTCTGCGAGCGATTTCCGTCTTACCAACACCGGTGGGTCCGATCAAGATGATATTTTTTGGCGCGATTTCATCACGCAGTTCTTCTGGCACTTGCTGCCGGCGCCACCGGTTTCTTAATGCAACCGCAACCGAACGTTTGGCTTTATCCTGTCCGATGATATATTTATCTAACTCTTTTACAATCTCCGACGGTTTCAAATCACTCATAGGTGCTACCTTATCTATGGAATTATAATGAATCTATAAAATAATGATGATTGAACATTGAATACTTTTTCTAAAACCAGGCAATTAAATGATAAAATGCTTTAAATATTTAATAGACAATTTTCAATCCTCAATGCCTTCCATGGTTTCCCCGGTATATCGGGATTTTCATCTCCATCCAATCGGCTCACTCGTATGAAGGGTAAATTACATTTCTTCGATAGTGATGGTGTCATTGGTATAAATACAGATAGAGGCTGCAATTTTCATCGCTTCTTGTACAATGCCCCGGGCATCCAGGTCGGTATATTCGAGCAGTGCAGTCGCCGCCGCCTGAGCAGCAACGCCACCAGACCCGATAGCGACAATACCCTCATCAGGCTCAATTATATCGCCGTTGCCGGAGATCAGATAGATGCTATCCTCGTCGACAGCAATCATGATGGCCTCAAGCCGTCTCAAGTATTTATCTGTGCGCCAGTCCCGGGCCAGCTCCACCGCCGAACGGGTCAGATTACCGTTGTAACGCTCAAGCTTTTGTTCCAGCCGTTCGGACAGATTGAGGGCGTCAGCGGTAGCCCCTGCGAAACCGACAATGATTTTGTCGTTGTAAATACGTCTTACTTTTCTGGCATGATGTTTGACAACCGTGTTGTTTAAAGTAACCTGACCATCACCGGCGACTGCTACTTTTTCCTTGCGTCTAACAGCTAGTATCGTTGTACCATGAAAATTCATTTCAAACCGGACTCCTTTGATTTGAATCTTGTTTTTGTCAAAGTTGGGCCCCATCACTTCCGCTAATTACTTCCGGGGGTGTGCCCTGTCGTATGTATCCATCAAACGGTCAATGCTCACATGGGTGTATTTTTGAGTGGTGGATAGGCTTTTGTGTCCTAAAAGCTCCTGGACGACTCTCAAATCTGCACCTGCATCCAGCATATGGGTGGCAAACGTATGACGCAGAGTGTGCGGGGATACGGGTGTCAGAAGGCCACATGTTTTGAGTAATTTTTCTAAAATACGGGCAACGGATCGGGTGCTCAGTCGCCCCCTGTTCTTATTTAAAAATAGCGGTGCGTTATGATCCGCGGAAATGCCCCATTCCTTATTTAATAGTTGTCGGTAAACCTGAATGGCATCCAGCGCCTTTTGACCGATGGGTACGATTCTTTCCTTGCTGCCTTTTCCAAGAACCCTTATGGTTTCGCCTTTTATATCCACATCAATGGTATTCATTCCGACGAGTTCCGACACCCGTATGCCGCAGGAGTAGAGGATTTCAAAAATGGCCCGGTTTCTGACATCCAGAATATTATTGGTTTGGATCGAGTCTAGCAGCCGAAACATTTCATCAACGGGAAGATAAGCCGGAATGGTTTTATCCTGTTTAGGCGTGAGAATCGAATCCGATGGATTGTCTTCGGTGATTCCCCGTTTGACGAGGAATTTAAAAAAAGAGCGCACTGCCGAGAGTTTGCGTGCGATGGTCGATTTTTTATTTCTTTTGTGCAAATAACCCAGGTAACCTCTGATGTGAATAACAGCCACATCATCGATACCAACCAATGCTCTGCCTGGCAGACGTTTGTTTCCGGCAAAACGGTTCTCAGCTAGATAAGATACAAATTCCTCCAAATCTTTACGATAACCGCGGCAAGTATTCTCTGCATACCCTTTTTCAGTCTCAAGCGATTCTATAAAGGAGCGAATCAAATTTTTGATCGGCGTCCTTGTCATCGGATATGGTCCTCTTAAAATCGATAGCATTCCACAAATACTTAATATTCAGTCATTGGAAGATGGTGAACGTATCCCGACACACTTTTTTGCCACTAAATGCACATAATTTATTACGAATGCCTTAGCAAATATCCGGCCGTTTAGGCAGTCGCTCTTCGCGATTTTTTCTTCAACTTGGAGATGCGCCGTTTGTATATCGTTGCCATCTTCTTATCTTTAGCCTCGATTGCAGCCTGGCGTTGTGCCTTAATCGCCTTGATCTTTTTCTTGATTCCGCCAAGTGAAACATCCTTTTTTTTGACCGGCTCATCCATTATTCCTTTGGATTTTTTGATGGCGGCAATCAATTCTTCTTTTCTCATCCCATGCACACCGACGATTTCAGGGATATCCTTGGCCATCCCCCGCAGGTCTGTAACTGTCATCTTCTCCAGAGGTTTTTCCTTGGTTTCACTCTTTTCAGCGCTCATTTCCTGTTAGTTCTCCTTTTCTCGCTCTTAAATTTAAAGCACAGGCGGAGGCTGTAAAGCCCCCGCCTCCCGATTCAAGCTCTTAGCGGCCTGATAAAGATAAAATTTGTCAATGATTGGAAAAGAGAAAAATATTTAAAAACTTAATTTATTAACTATTTGACATAATCATGTCAATACCTAAAAAGACCACCCTCAAAACCATGTTATTTTTTTTCATCTCCCTTATCAGCTTGACGCATGAATGGCGTGAAAAGTTCAATGGGGATCGGGAAAATGGTGGTTGAGTTGCTTTCCGTCGCCATTTCGTTCATGGTTTGCAGGTATCTGAGCTGCAGCGCCGTGGGATGTTTTTCGATAATCACAGATGCCTCCGCCAGCTTGTTAGCAGCCTGAAATTCACCTTCGGCATTGATTACCTTGGCGCGCCGCTCTCTCTCTGCTTCTGCCTGTCTGGCCATGGCCCGCTGCATCTCTTGGGGCAGATCTATGTGTTTGAGTTCAACGGTTGCCACCTTAATACCCCATGGGTCCGTATGGGTATCTAGAATTTCCTGCAGTTCCGAGTTGATTTTTTCCCGCTCCGATAATAGCTCATCAAGTTCGGCCTGGCCACATACACTTCTTAAAGTTGTCTGCGCCAACTGGGACATGGCATAGGTATAGTTTTCCACCTCGATGATGGCTTTGGTGGGGTCGATAACCCGAAAATAAATGACGGCATTTACCTTGACGGATACGTTATCCCGGGTGATGACGTCCTGGGGATCGACATCCATCGCAACCAGGCGCAGGCTGACCTTCACTATTTTATCGATAACCGGTATTAAGATGATGAGCCCAGGTCCTTTGGCCTTGATCACGCGTCCGAGTCTGAAAATTACGCCACGTTCGTATTCATTTAATATGCGTATGGCTGCAGACAGGAAAAAGATGACAAGAACAAGTATGGCAACCGGAGTAATCAAGCTCATATTATCCCCCTTTTGTGGCAAATTGTTTGTTTTCCAATGAAAGCGCTATTATTTTGCCATTAGCGTTTTTTTGCAAGGAATTAATTTCAATATAATTAGCACATTGGAAATTTGGTTGATGAACCAGGTCTGTCTCCCGGATTTCCGTGTACCCCGAGATAGGAATATCTGCCTGATTTCAGCCAGCAGCATCTTGATCTACAGACTCAACTTCCAGGATCAGATTGACTACCTGTACTATCCGCACTTTGGCATCTTTGTCAATCGGGTCTTTGGCCCTCGC
>CALZJV010000106.1 GCA_945787595.1 uncultured Desulfobacterales bacterium
ACACGGGAGGCCTTACTGGTCATCTCCGTTTTGGAGCTTATCCTTTTTGAACTTGGCGCTGTGGATAAACCCGGCAGGGGGTTAGAAGCCTACCATTCCGCGCTTAAAAGCGCCGGATGGTAACAATCTATAATCAGCACAGCGAGAGAAAATATCCGGAATTATAACCCCAAAAAAGGGAATATCGACGCCGGTGGAAATTGCCTTGCAAACCGTGAAAAACTCGGGCCTAAGTGAGCGTAAAGCCGTCCAGGAGCAAATCTGTAAATACAATTGACGATCATCCCCACTTTTGTTATGCAAAATAGCCGTAGGAGTGGCTGTGCGGCTTAACGCTCACCAAGCCCCTCAGACAATTTCACGATTTACAACCCAACATCCACCGGCTTTTAGCGACAACCTTTGTTTTGGTTATAGAACCGAAAATATTCCAGAGGCATGAAATGAAAGGCATTATCGTAAAAAAATTCGGGGGTCCGGAAGTTTTGGCCTATCGAGATCTTGATGATCCTCAACCCCAAGCCAATCAAGTACTTATTCGGGTTCACAGCGCTGGTGTCAACTTCGCTGATGTAAAAGCGCGCACCAATGTGCATCATATCAAGCGGCCACTGCCGTTCATCCCCGGCTTGGACGTCGCTGGAACCATTGAGGCGGTTGGATCCAAGGTAAAAAAATTAAAAACGGGACAACGGGTGGTGGCCTTTCCACAGGGCGGCGCTTACTGTGAATTTGCACTTGCACATGAGGTGCTCGCGTTTCCAATCCCTGATTCCATTCAGGATGATACCGCCGCAGCGTTCCCGGTGGTGGCCGGTACGTCTTATGCCATGCTTTCTCGTATCGCCAGATTGCAGACGGGCCAGGGACTCTTGCTGCACTCGGCTGCAGGTGGTGTCGGGACCACTGCCCTGCAAATCGCCAAACTTTTGGGAGCGCGGCCGATTATCACCACTGTGGGAAGCGATACCAAAAAAGAACTGTTAGCGGAATTGGGAGCCGATGCGGTTGTCAATTACCGTTCTGAAAATTACGTTGAAAAAGCCCTGGCCTTGACAGACGGCAAGGGCGTGGACGTGATTTTGAATCCTGTGGCAGGCGAGCTAATCGAACGGGACCTCGATTGTTTGGCGCCCTTCGGCCGTCTGCTTTGTTTCGGTAATGCCAGCGGAGAGCCAGCATCCTTTTCGCCAAACCAGCTGCAAGGGTCGTGTCGCTCCGTGCTGGGATTCAGCTTCGGAACTCTGCGTCGTACACAGCCGCAGGAGGTCCTCGGTATCATGCAGGCCGTTATCGCATTGCTGGCTGAGGGGAAAATCCGAATGGTTATGGGTAAGCGGTTTCCTTTGGCAAAGGCGGCTGAAGCCCATCGCTACCTGGAGAGCCGCAAGAGCACGGGTAAAATCCTACTGACCGTCTAAATAAGCATGGCTGAGAAAGAGTGGTAATCAAATTCAATTTATCAGATTTAACGCTGAACCTGCCTTGAACCACTCCACCTGTGTCTGGTTATACGTGTGGTTCAGCAATAGGGTTTCTTTTTCTCCATCAGCATGACTGACGATGCAGGAAACGGGTTGATTGGGTGTTAGATCCGATAGATTGATCAAATCAATCCTATCATCCTCCCGGATCAGATCATATTCGTCAGGGTCGTTGAATGTGAGTGCGAGGAGCCCCTGTTTTTTGAGGTTGGACTCATGGATACGAGCAAAACTACGGACGATGACCGCCGCTGCACCGAGGAGTCTTGGGGACAGGGCGGCATGTTCACGGCTGCTGCCCTCACCATAGTTCCAATCTCCGACCACGATCCATTGGACCCCTTTGGCCTTGTAATCCCGCGCAATCTTTGAAAACGCTATAGATTTTTCTCCTGTCAATACGTTCAGCCCTTTTCCTGTTTCATCGGAATAGGCGTTGATTGCACCCATGAACATGTTGTCGCTGAATTTGTCCAGGTGTCCGCGAAGCCTCAGCCACGGCCCCGCTGGGGATATGGCGTCTGTTGTGGTTTTGCCCTTTGCCTTAACCAGGATCGGCATATTCATACAGTCGTTGCCGTCCCATGCCGGCCAAGGTTCCAGGAGTTGCAAGCGGCCACTGTCCGGATCAACCCTTACGACGATATCGCTCCCGTCATCAGGCGGTGGGAAGAAGGCCGATTTTCCTTTCTCGAAACCTTTTTGCGGCACTTCGGGCGCTTTTTTAGGCGGGTTTAGGGTGAACGGTTTACCGTCGGCATCTGCCAGTGTGTCCGTCAGGGGATTGAACGACAGTCGCCCCGCAAGGGCGAGAGCGACGGCCACTTCCGGACTGGTGATAAAGTTCATTGTGGTGGCCTGACCATCATTGCGTCTCGGAAAATTGCGGTTGTAAGATGTAACAATGGTGTTGGGCTGACCAGCTATCTCGGGGCCTCGGCGCCACTGTCCAATGCATGGACCGCAGGCGTTTGCCAACACAGTTGCACCGATGGATTTTAAAGATGCCATCTGACCGTCTCGGTCGATGGTGGCTCTGATCTGCTCGGAACCTGGGGTCACCATTAACGGCACGGCGCATTTGATACCATGGGATTTGGCCTGTTCGGCCAGGTCTGCTGCCCGGCTCATGTCTTCATATGAAGAATTCGTGCAGCTGCCTATCAGACAAGTATCGATCTCGTTTACAAATTCGCCCTTGCTATCTTCTACCTCTTTTGCGAGCTTAGAAAGAGGCCGTGCACGGTCTGGCGAGTGAGGGCCTACTACATGGGGTTCCAAAGTCGACAGATCGATTTCGACAAAGCGGTCATAATATTTCTCCGGATGCTTCATGACATCTTCATCAAGAGACAACAAATCCATATGTTGTTCTGCGAGACCTGCAAGTTCACCACGTCCGGTAACTTCAAGATATTTTCCGATATGGTTGTCGTACTCGAACATGGAGGTGGTTGCACCCAGTTCGGCACCCATATTGGTAATTGTCGCCTTCCCCGTACAGCTTATGGTATGTGCCCCGGGTCCAAAGTATTCGATAATCGCATTGGTGCCACCGGATACGGTTAGTTGGCCTGCCAGATTAAGAATGATATCTTTTGGGGCTGTCCAGCCATTCAATGCGCCCGTCAGCAATACACCGATATGTTTCGGATAAAGCACTTCCCAAGTCAACCCGGCCATGGCATCCACGGCGTCAGCACCACCGACGCCGACGGCACAGGCACCGATTCCCCCGCCATTGGGTGTATGTGAGTCGGTACCAAGTATGACAGCACCCGGAAAGGCATGTTGCTCTATATTTACCTGGTGGATAATGCCTGCACCAGGTGCCCAAAAGCCAGCCCCGTATTTGGCGGCAACAGTTTTGAGGAATTCGTATACTTCAGTATTTTCGTCCATCGAGTCTTTGAGATCAAGGTCTCCCGCCACCCGCGCCTCAATCAGGTGATCACAGTGAATGGTGGTCGGAACTGCCACTTTGTCGCGTCCGGTCTGCATAAACTGGAGCATGGCCGATTGCCCCAATACATCCTGAAGAACGACACGGTCGGGGCGTACCTGTAGATAACTCTTTCCAGCGATCATTTCCTGATTCTCAGGATCGTCCAGGTGGGAGAGTAGAATTTTATCAGCAAGGGTCAATGGGCGATCCAGTTTCTTGCGGACAATCCGAAGATTTTGATTCATGGTCTCATACACCTTCGAAACAAACCGGGGGGTGGAGTCAAGATCAGTCACAATTCATACCTCCTTAGGGAATGATATTTCATCACTGCTAATCATACCTACTTTATGAAGTCAACACCTTCTCAATCTTTTTTATTCGGCCCTCATCCTCAGCAGCAAGTCAAAGGGGTGGCAGGGATATCAAGTAAAGCCCCTTGCTCATCAGACTTATACTGGGGCGATGAAAATTCTCATATCGGGGCTTTTGACTTTTATCCCATTTTTATTCCTCTTTTTGAGCGCAAGGTTTCAGGTGTCAGTGTTCAGGATATGCTATTGCCTCTACCTTTCCTGACACTTGAAACCCGACACCTGAAACCAAATTCTCGGAACAAAACGGTGTAAAAAGTTAAATTTATATGCATCAAGTTACAGGTGAATTTTGACCCTCTTAGCCTTATACCTTGGTAATAACATCAAGATTCGTCTGCATACCGGCTTCCATCAGTTTCTCAGGGTCTTCGACAATACTGTCTTTCAGTGTGTCATAGTTGGGTTCGAATCCAAGACCCGGTTTTTCGGGTATCTTTACCCGGTTGTTTTCAGGCCCTGGAGATCCGTTAAAAAATCGTTGACCGGCCTGCCACATGCCCCAATGAAATTCAGCCCACATACCATTCATACAACCGGCCATTGTGTGCATGTTGAATATCGGCCAGCCGCCGCCGTTGGCAATCGGAAGATTGTAGACCTGGGCAAGATGTGCCGCTTTCTGGGACTCCGTGTAGCCGCCGTTGTAACAGCAATTCGGCTGTAGAATATCGATCGCCTCCTTCTCAACGAGCTCACGAATCCGCCATCGATGACCTTCCATCTGACCGGCGGCAATCGGGATGCTTGTTCTACCTCGAAGGTCAGCCAGCGCACGGGCATCGTTCTGATGCAGCGGTTCCTCGAACCATGTCAGATTTAAATCCTCTACCTCGCGGCACAGTAAGCGGGCCTCCAGCGGAGTAAATCGATAGTTCGCATCGATCATCAGGTCGATATCATCACCGACTGCTTCACGCACTAAACGAATCCGTACCGCATCTTCCCGCCAGCCGCCTTTGTCACACGCAACTACCATCTTGAGGCGGGTATTTCCCTCTGAGACAAATTTTTTTGCATATTCGACCAGCTGATCGCGATCGAAAAAAGGGTAACCGAAGGTAATATAGGTGCCGACCCAATCACGGTATCCCCCCAGTAGTTGAGCAATTGAGCGGCCGGCTTGTTTGCCCTTAATATCCCACAAAGCGATGTCAAGCGCGGCAAGCGCATTTGAGATCACACCGGTATAGGCACGTGGGTTCAGTTTCCACCAGATTTTGTCATGGATTGCCTCGGTATCACGGGGATCCATATCTTTTACTACAGGTAAAATATCGTGTTTCAGGGTCATAACGATTGACCATGGCAGAAATGCGCCCGTCACACCACAACCTTTATGCCCCTCATCGGTTTCGACTTCACAAAAAGTAAAGACGCGCTGCTCAAGAGGTTTGTCGATTATCGGTAGGTAAACCGGATACTGATGAACACTTGCGGTGAGCTTCTTAATTTTCATTTATAACACCTTCTCTCAGTGTAAAAGGGTTGCAGGTCAACAGTTCGAAAGATAGGAACTTGCTTTTATCTGGTGCGAGTATAGCGAGCCGGTCCTTGTATGTCAATTCCCGTGTGGTTACAGCATATGGAAAGCCCGGGGTGATTGACTGAAAATCCCCGTGTCGGCAGTTCGATTCTGTCCCTCGACACCAGTAAAAGTCAGTAATAATAAGGGGTTAGTCGCAGAACCGGTTAGCCCCTTTTTCTATGGTGTGTCGTCCGTGTGAGAATCTGTTTGAGAATTTTCTCTGGCATGTTCAAGCACGGATAACATTGCGGGACAACCTGCTTTTAGAAACCATTGAACTTTATTCGGAACACTTACTTTGAAAAATCGCTGTGCTGTTGACGGACAGATTGAGCACCTTGTTCGGTGACTATTCCCGGAATCTCATGCTCAATACGCCCATTTTTCCATACCGGAATCTTATATTTATTTTTTCTTGCGTCTTCTGCGACCTTTGCAGCGGCTCGCTCCATGGCCTTTAAAGCCAACAATGCATATTTATTATACTTTTTCATTTTTAGAATTAAAGTGATATTTGAAGCGCATATAAGTCTTTGAAACAAATTCTTTAGAGCCGATAACCCCGGAATCCGTAAAATAGCGCGTGCGGTATCTGAATCGATCGTTTCGGCTGAGTTCAAACTCCCGCTTGCGCTCTTTTTCAAGAATCCTGTCGCCAATTAACAGTGCTTTCATCATGTATTATTAATCGCTGTGTTCTCGGCATTGTTGACTCCTTTGTGCTAAAATTTTTGGCTTGTATGACATGGAACTTAATTTGTTCCCTATTTATCCTATTTATTCTCTTAAAACGTTTTGGGGACGAGACAATGCGTTGCATTCATCATTATACTACGATGTGTCATTTTTTTCTTGACAGTTGAGTATTAAAGTGTGGTATTCGAATCATAGTTTTCAACCGACATGAAAAGCAATTTGGGGAAAACTGCAGGGAATGTCAGGTTTGATTTCAATTATGGGAGAAAAAACTGAAAAGGGGGGTTTTATATGGCAGAGAAAGAAAAATTGGGAATCTTTGTTCCAACGGACAATTATATTGACCATCTCATCGGGGTTGCCAGAGCCGCAAAGAAGGCCGGCAAGGCGCTTTGCATATTCTTGACCCACGAGGGGGTACGGATATCACAGCACCCCAAGTATCAGGAGCTCGCTGAAATTATCAGCTCTGGTGAGGATAATGAGATATCGCTGTGTAATGTAAGTTGGGAAGAGCTTGGCTTAAAAGATCAGTCAATACCAGCAGGGATGAGTGCCAAGGATTTGGCCAGCCAATCCAGGCATTGCGCAATGATAGGCAAATGCGATCGCTATTTGGTCCTTTGAAGGGAGAGAGAGATGGAAACAAAAAAGGCAGCCGTAATAATAAGGAATGCAAACAACCAGTGGGAAGGACTGAGATCTAGCTTGGGACTGGGCGTTGAGATGATTGACGCGCATATGTTTGTTATAGGAGAGGTGCAGATGCCCGAAGACAGGTTTGAAGGCTACAAAGAAAATCTGGAATTTCTTAAAGATGACTTGGAAGCCGAAATCTATACGGATAATCAGGAAAATATGGAGAAGTGGGGTTTTTTCGAGTATATGTCATTATATGACATGGGTAAAAAATTATTGGAGTATGATATGATAATTCCGTTTTAGTGGTGGTTAAGATGAAGATATTAACAATATTTAAATCGGAACCAGATGAAGTTGTAAAGAAGTTGATGGAATCTTTATCAGAAGACAATGAAGCCCAACAGCTTGGAATCTACCACGGGGATGTGGATTACGACAAATTGGTTAAACTGGTCTTTGAACATGACAAGGTTATTTGTTGGTGGT
This sequence comes from uncultured Desulfobacterales bacterium, assembly GCA_945787595.1. Next base: position 7,156 of record CALZJV010000106.1, read on the forward strand.
AAGGGTCAGGGCAGCTCATGCCTTCTCTATAGCCAAAACTATATTAACAGCCATCAACAGGTTCTACGATATCGAGATCAGCTGATGTGAAGATGTCATAAATCTTTGATCTATCTTCTACGGTTATATTCTCCTTCAATCTATAATAGTTTTCACCTTTTGCGTAATGATTTTCGATAAATTTTGTATCCTCCTCATTTGTTATTTCATTCAATACCTCAGAATGGAATTCGAGAATCTCTATTTTTCTTGGAACCAGATCACTTTTTTTAATTATTAATCTACCTTTGTTAATCTCCTGTATCTTCTTCTCTCCTATAGTTTCGACTTTTTCCGATTGAGACCAGCCTATAGAGAAACCTATACCGAGTGACACAATTGCAATTCCTAACCAGCCAATGTTATTCATTGTTATGGTTCTCCTTTTTAGGCGGAAATCCTCATTTTTTGTTAATCTTTAATAATTTTTAACCAGCAAAATTAAGCACAATTTACAATTTTTTCAATAACCGGCACTCTCTCCACAATCACTCTCTTCAACAGGCTGAACGAGATCCTGAACTGATTTTAAAATGTTATAGTGTTTTAGTATGTTATAAATTTCTGTGATCTCATTTTTTGATACATCTAAGCCGGTTTTCAGTATATAATTGTCTTCATTTTCTGCATAAAGATTGATGATATATTTTTTGTGCTCCGCATTTGATACTTTATTCAATATTTGTGTTTTAAAATCCTCAATCTTTACTTGTATAGGGACTTTACTAATTTGATTTCTAATATGATAAGACCTGGCAGTAAAACCACCCAGAACGCCTATAAACAATACCACAATAACAACTATGATCCACAAACCGTTTTTCATGTTTGGGGTCCCTTCTGTGCTTTAACGATGAAAGCATCGCTACTCGTGAGAAATGGACTCAGTTTTATAATCAAACCTAAAACTTATAGACACGCTGGCGCCTGTTTCCGGCACGTGAAGATTCGCCTAAGTCTTTTTAATCTTCCAGCAAAATACACCGCATTCTTCCAGTTTCTCGACAATCTCATTATCGCTGGCCTCGCACATTGCTGAAATGGACTCTGATGAGGAGGGATTATCAAATACAATCTCAAGAATCTCGCCACATTCCATATTTTTAAGCGCCTTTTTCGTATAAAGTTGCGGATGAGGACAGACATAACCCTGTACATCCAGCCAGTAACATTCATCCCTTTTTTCATATTTCATTGCCATAATAAATTCCTCCCAGTTTATGGTGCGTCTTAAGATACGAATTATACGTTATGAAATTATCCTATTACGCATAAGGCTTAACTATTTGACCGTATGTGTTATAAATCAAAAGCGGCCATCTCCTTAGCCATCTTCTTTTCGGTGTACCAGTTAAAGAATGCAACACCAATATAAGCACCAAACATCATTCCGAATCCATAAATCCAGCCGGATATGTCGCCATTGGCAGCTCTTACAAAAAAACCACCCACGTTGCATCCCAGACCAAGCCTGGAACCGATGCCCATTAAAAATCCGCCAATAATCGCCCACGTTGCAAGCTCTCTGGTAGGTCTCTTCCATTTGAATTCATTGTGCAAAAGAGCCATCACCGCTGCACCGGCAACAAGCGCAATAGACATCCAGTCGGCAGTGTCATAAATCGGATTCGGAATCCCGTTAACCCAGCCAAAGAAAACATTATCCATATTCTCCCAGCCCAGCTTATTGCCTATCCAGCCGACCAATTGTGCTTCCTGAGTCGTCACATACCAGTAACCCGGATCAAATACAGTCCCTTGAGCGGATATGCCAAAGTTATAGTCTAACGCCTCCAGAAGCTGCCCGGCATTATCCATGTCAAAGGTGCGCCTTAATCCCTTCATCACGAGCATGTGAAGACCGCAGGCAATACCAAGGAATAAACCGGCCACAGCCGTTCTCTTTGAAGCCACGATCATCGTCCAGTAACCGACAAGCTCAGCCTTGAGGCCCTTGCTCCCGTTTTCTTTTACCCATCTCTTTAAAAAGGCCTTTCTTGACCAGAAAATATACACAAAAATAAGCAATATGGCCGCCGGTATCAGAATCCCAACCAGTAAATTACCGAAAAAAGCCCCTAAAAAGGAGTCATTTTGTAATCCCAGTGCTTGCGCAAAAGTTTGAGATGGCTGCCACCATACGTGGCCTGCAAGATACTGATCCAGCCACCCATCGGCAGGAATAACTTTCTCCGTGAAGATGCTGCCTTTTTCGACTGCTTTTTCTAGTGCCTTTTCTTTCCAGGAATCCGGAACCAAAGCGTTGGCCCATCCCCCAACATCAGCAAACAGCGCCTGGGTCACACTAATCGATAAAACCACTATGATGGCAGTACCATTACCCTCTCCAACCTTATACAGAGAACCGGATGCACAACCGCCTGCAAAAACCATCCCAATTCCAAAAATCAGTCCGGCAATGAAAGCATGCCAACCCCAGGGGGCAGGGTGAAACGTACTCTCACCTATGGCGGTAACCGGCGCAACGGTTAAGCCAAAAAGAACAACAGCGATCACAATTCCGACAGCCATCCTGGAAACGCCGACAGCAAAGAGATCCCTGAAAGCTGAGGAAAAGCAAAACCGACCATATTGCAATGCCAGACCATAAATAAAGCCGAACCACAAATAAGCGATCATATAAATGTATATTTCTGCCAAAACATAGGACCCCACACTGACCGTGATGAGTAATCCCATTATACCGAATATCCGTGTTTTATTATCCTTAGTGATGACTAATAAAAACGCGAATATTCCAAGACACACAGAGAAAAGTAAAGTCGCCCAAAAACGGCCTTCAAAATTATGTCCGCTGAAATAAAAAAGTCCTCCGGTACTTACCAAAAGAAATATTAGGACACTCACCACAACCCGATTCGTCTTATTGGGACTTACTTCATTTCCGCCCGCTGGAGCTTTAAATTCATCCATAATTTGAATACCATCCAATTGAATACCCCTTCACAATCTAATGTTCGTGAGTGACAGCGTGAGTCAAGTTGAGCGGTTTCTTCCGATGTTAGCGGTTGAAAAATGAAAACGCGTTGTTCGGTTCTGGGATTTTTTCGAATGAAAGCACTTGCCTTGCTTCGCCGATCAAGCGACCCGACCCACATCATTCAGCTCGGGTGCAAAAATACGTTGTTTTTATATGTCACAAAGTGGTAATCTTTGTCAAGCTGATTTATGCAACGAAACTTATCCGAATGATGCGAATCACATTCAATTGACACAGAAGCGTCTTTTTTTATATAATGCCCGCACCGAAAAGCGGGTTCTGACCATTTGTGACTGAAACCCGAATCGTTTGAAGGAGGAATGGAAGATGAAAAAGATTTTAGTGGCTGTAGATGATACCAAAAGTTCTCTGCCTTCAATTGAATTTATGGCCAAACTATTTCCCTGTGCCCGTCCAGAAACAGTACTATTGCTTTATGTAGAGAAGATAATGGGTAAGTCCTTGATGGATGATGTGTTGATGAGTGATTCTGAAGTGGAAACATTAAAAGAGTCTTTGAAAGGCACAGAGCATCAAGAGAGATTGGATCGAAAGGCCAAGAAGATTCTGGATTACTTCAAAAAGGCGCTTGAAGAACTGGGGGTAACAGGGGTAAAGATCGTTATCAAGGAAGGGCATCCTGCAGAAGAGATCCTGAAGACCGCTCAAGAAGAAGGTGCCGAGATGATCGTAATAGGGTCAAGGGGGAAGAGACTCCACAACGTATTTATGGGGAGCGTGAGCAGAGAGGTTGCCAATAGAGCCGATGTGTCCGTTCTGATTGCCAGATGACAGGACCTCCTCCTTGTTGAGTTGATAGGATCGTTTCAACCGAAGCCTGGAAGCGCCTAAAATACCCTTTAGGTCTCATCCGGATCACACAACGACAATCCGGACAGCGATAAAGCTTAAGCAGCAGCGGGCGTATGAACCCATCAAAAATTGCCTGTGCGAATCCATGTCCCCATAGTCGAAAGCTGTTACAGCGTGGGCAACTGTTGGGCTTTTGCCATGGATAATCACTTACTGCTTGTCAATTGATTCTAAAAAAATCCCCCTCTACATTTGTATATAATCTACGGATCTACATTGGATGTCAGGCTTAATTTCCACACACCATACTGTGGACGGTGTCTTGGTACCGTATTCCTTGATGAAACCGGTGATATAGCGGACCTGCTTTGGACGGGTATTTGAATGTTGGGCGGCCGAGAAAGGCAAAATGGATAGGATCAGGACACACTTCACCATTTAACTCCAGCTTCCAGTTAAAAAAATCAGGCAGAGATGATCTAAGCGACCTATCGGTCCAACCAAAAACATCTATCCTTCCTAAATCGGCTTCAAAAAGCAAAACAAGAGCTGCTCCGGACTGCCATCCTCCATGGAAATGGGGATCAATCATGAACGGGCAGTGTGGTTCGGTAAAGTGCCGGAGGCCTTTAAGAAAGCCAGGATAAAGGAAGTGGAAAAGACATTTTTCTCGCAGTTTTTTTGTTGACACACATGCCACGATGTGACATACAACATTAGAAAAGAGGATCAAAAAAACAAATAGAATTCGGAGAAAAGCAGGGAACGGGTCCTCAGACACAATGAAATTGCGAGCCTTGAGGATGGACAGGCAATATCATTAAGCGTTGAGAAGAAAGGAGGAGGTTTTTTTAGACATATTCTCTTGTACTAAATACTAAGGGCTGAATTTCAATTTAATGCGTCTTACCTATATCTATATCCAAAGGAGATGATTATGAAAAAAGCTCAAAAAACCTTGGTGTTAACACTGGTGATAGTATTTTTTTTTAGCGGTTTAGCCTTGGCTCAAGCTCAAGAAATGTACCCGATAAAGGGGAATCACAAGGGCGGAGATGTGACGCCGACAGAAGCCTATAGAATGCTAAAGCAAGACCCAAAAAACACCTTTATGGTGGACGTAAGAACGCGCTATGAATATCAGGATATCGGTCATCCCCCGGGGTCCTATAACATTCCGTGGAAATTTTACACCGCCGATACCGGCAAGAAGGGTTATAAAAAGGTTCTGAATAATAATTTCGCCAAAGACCTTCTGGACCGGTTCAACCCTGAGACCGACACTTTATTGCTTCTATGCCGGAGCGCTGCGAGAACTATCGCCGCATCTACCGCCGCCGTCGATGCAGGGTTTAAGGAAGATAAGGTGTTTAATGTGCTGGGTGGTTTTGAAGGCGACAAGGTAAAAGACAAACAGAGCCCTGTTTATGGACAGCGTGCGGTAGGTGGATGGCGTCTTGAAAATTTACCGTGGACCTATAAAATGAATCCGAAACTGATGTATCAACCGGATCTTAATAAATAGAACACAACGTTGCGGTGGATAAAAAAATGTGATTGCGCTGAATGAGCCTAACCAGCCCATTCGCATCCAGAAACAATAGAATATGGCGCCTGCGCCCTGCCGATTATACTCGGCCACTTTCAGTTCAAAAAACCGAACAGAGGGGTTGAGATAAACTGAATCGGGCCCCCAAATGGGTGCGGGCAAAACCCCAAACTTTTAAGCTTGTCGAAACCAGAATAACCATATAAGAATACAGTGGTTTTCTGGTTTTTTTTATCAACGAAACACTGGAGTGGTAGCAGAAACGCTGACATGGCTTTACAAACCCCCAATACCGCCTGGTGTGATCCAAACCCGAATTATACGATACACGGAAGCGGCCGGAAAGATTCAAAAAAAGTCGTCGTTTTAGGCGCTGGTCTCGCGGGGCTCGCGGCAGGATATACTCTATCCGCCGCAGGTCAGGCGGTGCTCATCCTCGAGGCAGATTCCACAGTCGGCGGATTAGCAAAAACAATCCGACACCATGGTTTTCGATTTGATTTAGGAGGCCACCGTTTTTTTACCACAAACAAAGCGCATAGACCAATTCGTCAAAGATGTCCTCAACGATGATTTTCTGGTGGTGCCCAGAAAAAGCAAGATATACTTATTCAATCGATATTTTGACTATCCCCTAAAGCCGGCAAATGTGATTTTGGGGGTAAATACATTGACAAGCTTGCGGATCATTTGGGACTATTTGAAAGAAAGGGTCAAACAGCACTTAAAAGTACCTGATATTATTACGCTTGAAGACTGGATCGTCAATCGATTCGGCAGAACAATGTTTAACCTTTATTTTAAAGAATACAGCAGGAAGGTTTGTGGAATTGAAAGTGGAAAAATAAGCAGGGAATGGGGGGAACAGAGAATAAGAGATCTTTCACTAGGGACCGCAGTGAAAAGGGCATTTTCCAAAGCCGATGCAAAAGATATCGCTACATTAGCCGACCACTTCATTTATCCCCCCATGGGAATTGGTCAAATTTCTGATGAATTGAGGGATGCGATTGAACAACAAAACCTGGTGCTGACAAAAACCACGGTCGCGCAAATTAATCACGAGGATTTTTTTATCAAAAATGTAATTGCTAAAAATGAGGATCAAATCTGCAAACTGGAAGGCTGTGAATTCGTCTCTTCACTTCCATTAACACACCTCATAAAAATGATGAGGCCCTCTGCTCCAGAAGATATTATCAAGGCTGCCTCGCAACTTAAATTTAGGAACCTCGTAACCGTAACGATCATGTTTAACCGGGATAGGGTTACGGACAACACGTGGATCTATTTCCCTGAAAAAGAAATACCATTCGGCAGAATCCATGAGCCGGTCAACTGGAGCCCGCACGCGGCCCCCAAAGGCAAAACCCATCTGGTCTTAGAGTATTTCTGTTCTAAAGGTGATAAATTCTGGGGTTTAAGCGATGATCAGTTCGTATCTATGAGTTTGGATTATTTGAAAAAATTGGATTTTATGCATAAAAATGAAATGATTGGCAGCTATGTCATCAGAGTACCAAATGCCTATCCCCTGTTTGAATTAGATTACCGCAAATATTATCTAAAAGTTTTAAAGTATCTTGAAAGTTTTAAAAACCTCCATATCATCGGTCGGGTCGGACTATTTAAATACTACAATATGGACCATGTCATTGAATCTGGAATCCATGTTGCCGAAACCATATTGGAACGGATGGGTATAGAAAAGAGCGAGGGAAATATAATTATCGGAGCCTAAATAAATGAAATGTGCGCTCATCATACCTGCATGGAAACCGGAGGAGATTTTTCCGAAAAAAACGGCCGCCTCCCAAATAAATTACTGGCAACCCCTGGGGACGCTTTATGTGGCCGCTTCTATCTTAGAAGCAGGCCACAAGGTTAAGTTTCTAAATGGTGCATTTTTGAACCATGGGGACATAATCCGCAAAATTTCACAATACGCGCCCGACTTTGTCGGGATCTATTCAACCACTTTCGGATGGAATGCGGCAATGCAGACGGCCGCGGATATAAAAGATCTGTCTATAGAGACTTTTATAACTGTTGGCGGGCCCTATCCTATCGCTTTACAGGAGCAGTGTTTGGAGGCTTGCAAGTGGATCGATGCCGTAGTGACAGGTGAGGGAGAAATTACAGTTGTTCAGATGTTAGATCGGCTTTCGCAAGGCAGGAGCCTTTCAGGCGTTCAGGGAGTTGTCTTTAGGGAGGGTAAAAAAACGATCAAAGCGCCTCCAAGAGCGCCTATTGCCGATCTTGATTCGATCCCTTTCCCGGCTAGGGAATTGTTGGATAAGTCAGAAAAATATATACCGCCACCTGCAACCTATAAACGCAAACCGGTGGCGGTCATCATGACCTCCAGAGGCTGCAACAGACGGTGCATCTTTTGCTTCCAGATCGATAGAGAAAGAAAAAATGGCAGCCGTTATCGAAGCGTGGAAAATGTCATGCAGGAAATCGAATTATGCCTGAAACAAGGCTACAGAGAAATTAAATTCATAGATGACACATTCGCGGCCGACTACAATAGAGCCCTGCAAATCGCGCAGGCGATAAAAGCCCGCAAACTTGATTTCACGTGGTTTGCTTCTGCCTGCGTCAATCAAGTGGATAAACCTTTACTGGCCGCGTTTAAAGAAGCCGGTTGCTGGGCAATTCTTTTCGGTGCTGAAAGTGGGGTGCAAAAAAACCTAAATCGGATTAAAAAAGGGATAGCCCTCCAACAGATACGTGATGCCGTCACAACTGCAAAAAAGGTGGGAATAACGGTTTTTACCCCATTTATATTTGGGATCCCGGGTGAGACCTTCGAGGAAGGGCTGAAAACGATTGAGTTTGCTTGTGAACTCGCGCCCGACGTGGCCAATTTTCATGCCCTGACACCATTTCCAGGGACTGAACTCTATAACAATATTGATAAATACGGCCGCATGTCAGATGACATTGAAGATTTTACCTATCAGGGTGCGGCCTTTATCCCCTTCTCAATGACCAGAGAGGAAATTATAAAGCTTCGGCAGATCGCATTCAGGCGATTTTATTCACGACCGAAATTTATCTTACACAAAATTATAGGATTAAGGACGATTGATGATATTAAGGCTGCGCTGAGGGGTTTTAAAAGTTTGTTTTGGCTGTGGGTAACAATAGATATTTTCCATTGGCGTAAGCGTTTCAGACAGTGATGCATGGGGTTGCATCATGCCGTCAGGCTTTTGAGTCGAAGCTTCAGATACTGTTTCAACACGGCCGGATACATAGACAGGTTAAAAAGAATATTTGTCATGCAATAACACTCATGGGTGCAAAAGCAGCCATTTTCCTCAATTGAATGAATTACCTTTTGGGCTTGCTCGGTCATTAGAAGCCTATTTATGTTATACCCTGACTCCCTTATGTTTCCCATGCGCAAGGAAAAGGACTCACAGGGATAAACCGCTCCAGATTCTGTTAAGACAAGGTTCAATTTGCCGGCATAACAGGGAATTTGTCTTTTTTTCTGTCGCATCGTTTCATAGATAAGGCGGCGTTGGATGATATCCTGTGCTGCTTTGAATTTGGCGCCTCTGAAGGCATAGGTATTGAATATCCCCTTTTTGAGGTTTAATTCCATTTTAGTTATGGTCTCATGATATTTTCCCAAATCAACCTGCTTCAGTGCTGGATCTGAGACTTCGCCTCTGATCAGGGAGACGGTATGGGTCCGGATCTTTTCCAGGCCGCTGACAAATTCGATGAGGTCGTCCATGTGATCCTGATTTTTTAAACAGAAAACGGTGTTGATGCCCAGCTCAAAGTTCGGGTATCTATCGAGTAGCTGCCCGAGGGCCTCATATGTGAGCATCGCCCTCTGAAAGCCTCCCTTAACACCTAGCAGGGAATCATGAACGCCTTCCAATCCCTCAAGGGAAAGCTTCACGACAATCGTGCTTTTTTTGCAAATTCGCAGTACCGCTTCTATCTTTTCTCTGATAATATCTGTGAGGAGGCCATTGGTCGGAAAAAGAATTATGGCGGGTTTGTTTTTTTGATAAAATAAATTGGTGACCTCCACAAGATCATCCCTCAGAAATATCTCGCCACCCGAGAATGCGAGCCAGAGCAAACGCCCCATGGATGAGGACATTCTTTCGATCTCAGGCAGAGTAAGCTCGGCCGCTTTCTTTTCTGCATCGTTCTTATCTGAGAGATAAAAGCAGAAGGAGCATTTTGCATTACACCTGCGGGTCAGGAAAAAGGTGAATTGTATAATCTTACGCTTCCAAAATAGGGCGCCGATATGCCGAAAGGGCGAATAGGTCATCACATTTTTCCTTTTTTCCACAACCCAAAGGTCCTTGCATTGTTGAGACAGGCCGGGGGGGATTAAAAGCGAACTTTGGGAAAGCCCGGAAAGTAATTCTTTAGGACCCCTGCAAACGCGCCCACAATCACTGCCGAGGAATAAATCAACGTATAATATATTAAGGATAGACAGGCAAAAATAAACCCCGTGGCTGTATAAAAGGCCCTTATGAGTTTGGCATTGATTGAAATATTAAAGGCAAATATCAGCGGTATAGGGTATATGAAAACAGACTTTCGAAATAATATCCATAGCACCAATAACACAAGGTTTACAAGCTGAGAGGCCACATTAATCTTCAGTTCCAGAGAAGCGGTGCCCGAGTCGGCCAGTAAATCCCTATTGTTTATGGAATACATGGTCCAATACATGGATTTTCGGATGGCATTGTGCAAAGAGCCGATCAAAGAAAAGTTGAAGATGTGCTGCACCAATATATGCGGGTTCATGATGAGTCTATATCCTGACCGCCGTAGTCTATGGCTGAGCTCCACATCTTCAAGTATAGGCAGGAAGTTTTCAGAAAACCCACCCATTTTCTTGAAAACGACGGCATCGATAGCCATCGCGTGAGTGGCGATATAATCCGGATCCCTGGGCTGTTTGGTCTCTGAATAATTTATAAAGATAGACTGAAAAACGCTAAAGAAGCTGTGATCGTAAGGTATTGGTGTATAGGTACCGCCGATGATTAAATCTGGAGCGACTTCTGAAAAAGTCCTGGCAACAAGGGAGAGCGTATCTTTTTTTAAGAGGCAGTCCGCATCCGTGAAAAACAGGATATCTCCACGGCTATTTAAAGCGCCTATATTTCTCGCTTTTGAAGCCCCGGAGGGTTTATCAAGCCGGATCAGTTTGCAGGGAAATTGGTTGATTATTTCATCAGAGTTATCCTCGGAACAATCATCGACAACCACAACTTCAAATTTTTCGTATCTTGAAGCGAGAGCCGCTTCCAAGCATTTAGCTATCGTAGCACTTCCGTTATGGTTGGGAATTATAACTGAAATAGTGTAGATCATAAAACCACTCGAGTCGTTCAGTATGGATTAAAGCCATCATTCGATTAACGTCTCTAAAAATATTAGCTATAATTTCATAGAGTTGAATCAGTGCCGTCTGATAATAAAGAAAGAGCTTGCCCTGGATACTCTATTTTGTTATTCACTCAGACAATTTTCGGAAAATGATTGATCCTATTGTTAATCCTCTATATGGGCAGCTTAATTTTTTTGCGATGACCGCAACACATTATCAAATACTGCCTTGTTTTAGGAAAGCATTTTTCAGGTTCCTTTATATATCAAATTAAGAGGCCTAGCAGTCAAGGCTATTTTAAATTAAAGGGGATAAGGTGCTTTCGGCGCTCAATAAGTCACGCATCATCTGTCTATACCCAAGCTAAGTACAACAATTCTTTTGTTAAATTGGGGGTAGTGGAGCTTGGAAAAAGGAGACATCCGCTCGACTGGCCGAGTCCATAACATTGGATGTGGAAACCCTGGGTTACCAATTCCTGGGTACCCAGAAGCAGTATATCCCAACCGTCAGCGTTAACACGCAAGTAACAAATAGGGCCGGGCATCGGATACCGGATGGCTGACCTTCCTATAACCGAGTAGTCCTGGATGTGACTGCAAAAACTGAAGACGGCACCCAGATATTTAAAGACTCGAAAATTTATATGCCACAGGCGACCACTTACTGCGACGAAAAGATGGTCTACGGGGCTCATAGAAAAGCGGTCTATATTCGCGATACAAGCCTGCAACCCATGACACCCAAAAACGAATCGTTTGACATAAAAATCCCGAAGGATATAAGAACGGTGGATGTGATTGTGGATCTTAAATATGAGCTTGTGCCCGGTAGCATCATCCCTATCCACAAAATAACGCGTCAAGTAACACTCGATAAATAATTTAAAAAGCATACAGGCTATGCCTGCGTGAAGCGCGCTTAGCCTGTATGCTTATATGAAGACCGGATCTCTGTCCCTAACTGCGGCAGTCCCTCATGAATCAATCCAACGGCAAGCCTATTTTTTTTGCGCTGTTCATTTTCCTTCTTAATTGGCTCATATTTCTTATTCTTTTTGTTTTCCGAGCTTTTGATGATAATCGATTGACCAGCTGGAAGTGGGTATTTGCTGACATTCATATCGCGCCTATATTGGCGATTCTAATCCCAGGTTTGATTCTTGCCTATGCATTATCCAAAACATCTCATTTAGAGCGCAACCCTATTTATCTGCTTCTAATTTCATTTTTTTTAGCCGCAATTTTTTGGAAAGTACCCGAAGTAATCGTTGACGCCTCAAGATATTTCACGCAGGCCAAGCACATAAAAGTATATGGGATCGGATATTTTTTCCACGAGTGGGGTAGAGACATTATGGCCTGGACTGATTTACCCCTTGTTCCTTTCATTTATGGCCTGATTTTTAAGTTTTTCGGGGAACATAGACTCTACATCCAGATATTTACAACCCTGCTTTTTTCCCTGACGGTTGTGCTGACCTATATGATTGGAAAGACTCTCTGGGACAAGCAAACTGGTTTTATTGGTGGGTTACTCCTATTAGGCATCCCCTACATTTATTCGCAAATACCCCTCATGCTTGTTGATATTCCGACTATGTTCTTCCTGACCCTGTCTATTTTTACCATTATCCAAGCACTGAAACAGGGAGGTATAGGTTTTATTACCATCTCATCTATTGCGCTGTTACTTACTTTTTTTTCCAAGTATTCATCATGGCTTTGGCTCACGGTTTTGTTTATAATATTTATGGTTTTTCTGAGAATAGCACCCCAAAAGATATTCAAACGCGGCGGCGCCATTGCTCTGCTTTCGCTTCTTCTCGTAGGTACAGCAATCTCATTCAATCATGACGTAATTTCAGATCAGATCGGGCTTCTTATAAGCTTTCAGATGCCTGGGCTCAGACGGTGGGGAGAGAGTTTCATTTCCTCATTTTTCTATCAAATCCATCCATTTATTACGGTTGCAGCGTTGTATTCCATCTATGTGGCTTTCAGAAAAAAGGACCTGAAGTATGCGATTATAGGTTATCTGGTCTTTCTTGTCATCTTTATGCAAATAAAGAGGATACGATACATTATTCCTTTATTTCCAATGATCACATTAATGGCCTCCTATGGACTTATGCAAATCAGAAATAGTGAAATCAGACGGTTCATAGTTTTTTGTACTATAATCTCCTCACTTGTACTGGCCTACTTTGCGTATCTTCCTTTCCTGCAAACAATAAGTATTGTTAACTTGAAAAATTCAGGTAAATTCCTAAATTCTCTAAATGTTGCGAATATTGAAGTATTTACCCTTCCTCAGGAAAAATCAGTTATCAATCCGGCTACCTCCGTCCCTCTTCTTGATTTATTTACAAACAAAAGGGTTACTTACGTTATGGATAGTGATCCCACTGGAGTCTGGGAGAAGGCCCAAAAATCAGCCCTTAGATTTACATGGGAATATAAAAACCCTCCATATTATATGAATGATACTAAAGATTTAGGGAAGGTTACGGCTGTTGTGGTTATATCAAGCGATCCCATTCAGCTCATTCCAAGGCATATTGAGCAAAGGACAAAAAAATATAATAGTTCCAAAGAATTTAAGATCTTCAGCAATCTATTTCGGTACAGAACAGTCGTAACGGTTTACTATGATTAAGGCGCATCTTTTTTACATATCAAGATGATTTATTCTATTTGGCGCACTGGATGCTCATCTTGCCGCCCTGGCAATTGAACATGGAGCCCGTCTTTATTCAACAGATAATGATTTCAGTCGCTTTCAATCGTTGCGCTGGACAAATCCAATAGAATAAAATATTATTTGGAGGTATTTTTCTATGGGAGAGATGTTTTTCCTCTTGACTCGCCCTTTAATGAGTGACTCCATTCAAGCACGGTTGATGTCCATGGCGGTGACATTCAAGCCCGGTGTGCATCGTTCGGGATGATGATGATTTCCTCCGGGCGGATTCGAACGCACACTTCTTCTTTTGTTTGAAATTGCCCCGCATAGGCAGGGGCGCGGGTGAACAAAATCCCGGCTTTGGTCTCAATGGAGTATTCGATGACCGGCCCCATATAGGCGCTCTGAACGATAATGCCGGAAAGAGCCTGGGGTGAGGTTTCCCCTATGGGCGTAATCTCAAGGACTTCGGGTCGAAGTGAGAGCTTGACCGGGCCGTTTGGCTGGGTTGTCTTCTTTCCCTTTGCAATGTTGATCTCAGCATCGCCGAGGAATAGTTGCCTGCTTTTTCCCTCACCCCGCAACTCGGCGTCGACCACATTCGACTCACCGATGAAGTTGGCCACGAACGCCGTCTCCGGGTAATGGTACAATGACTGCGGCGGTCCTTGCTGTTCGATGGTACCTTTGCGCATGATGATGATTTCATCAGAAACGGCCAGTGCTTCGGCCTGATCGTGAGTAACATATATGGACGTGATTTTCGACCCCTGCTGAAGCCGGCGTATGTCGTCGCGCATGCTGCGGCGCAGCTTGCTGTCGATGTTGCTCAGCGGTTCATCGAACAACAGCACCTTGGGGCGGAGCACCATAGCGCGGGCCACAGCCACGCGCTGCTGCTGCCCACCCGAAAGTTCGTCAGGGTAGCGGTTCTGATAGCCGTCCATATCCACCATTTCAAGCACTTCCCGTACACGTTTTCGGATTTCATCCGGCGCCGTCTTCAGAACGCCCAGGCCATAGCCTACATTCTGCTCCACATTCATATGCGGAAATAGCGCATATGACTGAAACACCATGCCTATGTCGCGGCGGGTAGCCGATAGATTGGTGACGTTTTCGTCACCGAACCAGATTTCTCCTGAAGAGACGGGCTCAAGCCCGGAAACAAGCCGCAGCAGGGTTGTTTTGCCGCAACCGGATGGGCCGAGCAAGGTTGTCAAGGTGCCGGGCGCAAATTCGATGTCAACGGCGTTCAG
>CALZJV010000107.1 GCA_945787595.1 uncultured Desulfobacterales bacterium
AACCGGCAAAACCGGCTCAACGGGCTAACCTGTCTCAAAAATACTCGGTGCTTGGCCCCCTTTCAGGGGGCTCGACAAAGCCGGGCCCTCTGGACCCGGATCTTTACTACAATTTTTCCCGAATATCATCCAGATGCAGACGTGTGTGCTCATATGCCCAGACGATAAATCCTTCCAATTTCCCGTGTCCGTGAAAGGCGTGGCGACCTTCGCGATCCAGATCTTTTTCCTCCATCCCTTCGACAAGCGCAATCGTATCCCGACGCACAGAGCGGAATTTTGCGAAAAGTTCATCGAGCGACAGCCCATCCAATTTCCTGGGCTGGGTGAGGTTGAAGCGGTCGACATCAAAATCTTCCGGAGAGCCGGGGCCGCCGGCCAGAATATCTTTAAACAGCCAATGCATAGAGCCTTCGATGGTGATAAAATGGGCCAGGACTTGCTGCACGGTCCAGCCGGGATCTTCCGGATAAACCATCATCCCGAGCTGCACGGAATTCAGGCCTTTGTATAAGGTGATAATTTCCTCTTCATTTTTTTTCAATTCTGCGATGATGCCATCACGTCTGCTATCCATGGATTCCTCCTTCCGAGGTTGATCAAAGAATATTTTTTCACCTTATGCACAAATTTGAGACATGTAAACCGCAGAATAAAAAAAATGACCGGAATACACTGATTTCTTCCACCTTGTTTTCAAATCTTGCGGTTCCACCAAGCAATTATAGCGATTTCGCAAATATATGGGTGGAGTACTGTTTCGGACATAATTTCTTAAATTCATAAGCTACTGAAATTAATTGATATATACTGTAATCAATCCCGATGGCATATTCTTTGCTCTATCAGCGGTTACGGCAACACTCAATACTAAACCTAGAGACGAATCTATTAATGGTTTATCCATCGGCCTGCACTGAGGAGGCAGAGAACATTCTTAAGACCGATGGTTGGATTCCAGCAACAGCGCTTTCACGGTAGGCCCATTCCTGCAGCAAAGGATCTTGAGATCCTGTTCCGGTATGAGATATTTAAGAGGCTCAAAGCCAAGGGCAAAATTACTGATGCCGATATCGAAAAACTGCGCATCCGGGACATTCAGGACCAGGATCGTACTTTCCGCGGGCTAAAATTTGGTAACCCAGAACACTTGAAAGGATATCAGATTTTTTTACCTTGACTTAGTCTTACGATTGTAATACAAATGTCCTATGATTATTTTTGATGCTTCCACACTGATTATCCTCATCAAAATTGATTTACTTGAATTATTCATTTCAGACTATAATAGGAGCCTCGTTATCCCCAAAAAAGTGGAAACTGAGGTGTGTGTAGAAGGAATGGAAGAGACGCCCCACCTGAAAAACCTGATCCAAGAAGGTCAAATTGAAGTCTTAACGGCCAAGAGTCCGAGGCAAAAAAGAAAACTGATGGTTGATTTTAATATCGATGAGGGCGAGGCAGAGGCTTTATTGCTTGCTCTTCAGAAGGAGGCTGAATTAATTGCAACAGACGATAGAAACGCAATCAGGGCAGCCAAACTGTTGAAAATCGATTTTGTTACGGCAATCGGGTTTTTAATAAGAGCTGCGGAAAAGAAGCTTATTGAAAGGGATGAGGCGCTCTTTAAGTTGGAAAAGCTGCGCGTTTTTGGCAGATACAGCCTCCCAATCATTGAAAATGCAAAAAATAAGATAAAAGGTGTAGGTTGAAAAATGGCTGGAAAAATGCTGAGCATACGTATCACTGATGATTACTATAATTTTCTGTCTTCTCTGGCAAAAGCAGAACAGGCTGATGTGTCTAAAAAGGTGAGGGAGCTCGTGGATCTCGGCCGGGTTATGCTGGCAATAGGCAAATACAAAAAATCCGAAGCATCCCTTGAGAAGGCATCCAGGATAGCCGGAGTTTCCATATCAAAGATGATGGAAATCTTCAGCGAATACGGCGTGCAGTCGAATCTGGAATATGATGATTACCTAAAAGGGCTTAAAAATCTGGAAAAACACTGGTAAGGCCTGAATCTGATTTTCATCTTTTTTCTTCTTGATACTTTACATACTTGCGAATCATTGTAGCTTCAACAATCCTCTCAACATGGATGCGCTGGAGGTTAACATCCGTAATGCCCTGGCTACCATCAAGTTGCGTAAGGAAGTTCAGATCCTTCAGGAAAAATATCTTAAAGAAAATCTTCCTTATTTTATCGGCGAAAGCGACACCATCCAGGAAGTCATGCATCTGGTCGACATGGTGGCCAAAAGTCCGGACGCCTCGGTCCTGATTCTCGGCGAAACCGGAACCGGCAAAGAATTAATTGCCAGCTCCGTGCATTATAAAAGCCCCAATTTCAAGGGGCCCTTTGTTCCGATGAATTGTAGTGCCATCCCGGATAATCTCATCGAAAGCGAGCTTTTTGGATATGAAAAAGGCGCGTTTAGCGGTGCAGATCCAGCCGGTAAGAGAGGATTGATCGAAGCGGCGGTCGATGGGACGCTTTTTCTGGATAAAGTCGGAGACTTATCATTGGCAGCCCAGTCCAAATTGCTTCGCTTCCTAGAAAACGGGGAGTATTACAAGGTGGGGGGAACTCGCAAATATCGGATCAAAACCAGGATTGTTGCCGCCACCAACAAAGATTTGGACCAGCTTGTCGAAAAAGAACTTTTTAGGCGTGATCTTTATTTTCGCCTAGCCACGATCAAGGTGGCGGTGCCCACCCTTAGCCGGCGCCCGCATGATATTATTCCGATGGCCCTGCACTTTCTGGCCGAATTCAATCGCAAATACGGCAAATCCTTCACCGGTATTGGCCGGGAAGCGAAACACGCTTTGACGACGCATGTGTGGGAAGGCAATATCCGCGAATTGCGAAATCTGATTGAAAGGGCGGTTCTTTTAGGCCAGGGAATCGAGATAACACCGCGGGACTTAGGGTTGGATAAACCCGGCCAAACCGCAATCGATTCTCAAGAGGTTGCCAACCCCGATGAGGAAGCTGGCAACGCCTTTCCAGCCATTACACCCCATGGGTTCAATTTGCCTGCCCTGCATGAATCTTTAGACCGTCATTATTTCCAAAAATCTCTTGAAATGGCTGAAGGCAATGCCGCCAAAGCCGCCCGACTGCTCAATATGAGCTATTTTGCTTTCCGCCGATACCGCGAAAAGTTAAGGATTTAGACGTACGAATAAACCCACTGATAGGTCTATTTTTCCCAGCCAGAAATCTGCCAGCTGCCTTCAAGAAAGCCCCCTTATATTTCCATAACCTCTTGCGGGAATTGTCCCAGTTGCTCCAAGCCACCCTCAGTCACCACATGGGTGTTTTCAATGCCCACAACGCCCTTACCGGGAAAGATCAGTTTCGGTTCGAGGGCGATGGTCATACCTGCCTGCAATTCAAGCTGCTGGCCTGCTGCCAGGAATGGATATTCATCCACCTCCAGCCCGATGCCGTGGCCGACAAAACGGACGCGCTCAGCGCCTATTCCCATGAAATAATCTGCATATCCTATTTTTTCGGCTTTTTCGACAGCATGACGATAAATCTCGCCGGATTTAACGCCCGGTTTTGCCAGTTTTTTAATCATCTGCTGAACTTCCAGCATGGCGGTGTGAGCCTCCATCAGGTCTTCCGGCAGGGATCCCAGGGAAAAAATACGGGCATGATCGGAGAGGTAACCGTTGTAGGCAAAGACATAGTCGACCAGCACCGGTTCATGACGTTGAATGGTCTTGAATCCCGGACCCTGGGCTACTGCCGGACTGGCGCCTGTCCCGCCGGTGGGAGAAGACAGAAAACTGGGTACGGCACCCGCGGGGCCCGACATCAGGTGCCCATAAAACATTTCACTTCCCCACAGGCGCATCCGGACGATCCCCTGGTGGCCCAGTCGTCGGGCCTCCGCTTCGATCTTGCCTGCCAGTTCTAGCTCGGTCATCCCCTCGCGGAGCACATGGGGTACAAAACCGGCGACCTGGTCCGATAACTCGGCGGCGCGGCGCATAAGGCCGATTTCGTATGAGGATTTAACGGCTCGAATCAGGCGAACCGCAGGGGAGATGTCGACGATCTTTGGGTTTTCAAAGATGCCCTGAAAACTGAAGAACAAATTGGTCGGCAGGACGTCAAGCTCCAACCCCAGGATAGCGGGCAGGCCATGTCCGTTTGCTTTTAAAATATCCGGAATATCTGAGGGGCGGTCCAGGTGCAGGATTTTATTTATCGATGATTCTGCTTTGGCTCGATCATAGCTTTTGCGCACCATTAGTACTGGATCGCCATTGGCCGGGACGTAAAGGTGGGCCTGCTGGATGGTGCCGCTGAAATAAAATAAATCGACCCGCTGCAAAATCAATGCACCGTCAATGTTTTCTTTTTTAAGATATTTTTGTAGTTTAAAGATTCTTTGTTCAAGTTCTGCTTTAGGGGTATTCAAGTTCGTTTGATACACTTTGTAATGATCCTTTGTAGGCATTCACGGGTTCAAAAGTTCAGGGATTCAAGGTTCAAAAATCGGGAATTCCACAAAATTTTTTAATTTTATATATCAAATTGTTATAACGAAAAGCTAAAGTAAAAAATGAATATGACAGGGTAGAGTTTAGCGTGTCAGGAAAAAAATATTGGCTCCCCACTTTCACCTGCCTTCCAACACCGTACAAAATGGTTCTCACCGACCTTTTTAAACTCAGGCAGGGTGCTGCGGCAGTCGGGTTCATTCAACGGACACTTTTGCCGGAAACTGCACCCGGCAGTCTCAGTCAAACTTTCCGGCATTTCCGCTTCCACCTCAATTAATGGATAGTCTTCATCTAGCTCGGCATCGGGTGCAGCTGAAAGCAGCAAATGCGTATACGGGTGAAGCGGATTGTCGAAAAGTTCATCCACCGGTGCATATTCCATGATATGGCCCCTGTACATAACCGCTACATCGCTGCACAGATATCCTACCACGTTCAGATCGTGTGAAATAAACAGGTAGCTCAAACCCAGTTCGTCCTGCAAATCTTTTAAAAGGTTTATGATCTGGGCCTGGATGGAAACATCCAGTGCGGAGACCGGTTCATCACAAATAATCAACGCCGGTTCCACACTTAATGCGCGGGCAATGCCGATGCGTTGCCGCTGGCCCCCGCTGAATTCATGGGGATAGCGGTCCATGGTTGCCGGGGACATTCCCACCATTTTCAGCAGTCGTTCCAGGCGGTTTTTCTGATCCTGACCGGGCTGGATACCTGTCATTCTCAATCCTTCGGCAATGGATTGGCCGACCGTCATCCGGGGATTTAGCGAACCATACGGATCCTGAAATATAATCTGAATTTCTTGCCGCAACGGCTTCATTTCTGTTTCAGACAGATGTACCAAATCCTCTCCCTTGAATATGATTCTGCCTTCATCCGCGTCCATCAATTTGAGGACCAACCGGGCCACCGTGGTTTTGCCGCAACCACTTTCCCCAACCAATCCGAGGGTTTTGCCTTTTTCGATCTGAAAGGACACATTTTCAACGGCTTTCACCCAGCCGGCAATCCTTTGGAAAAATCCCCTGCGGATCGGAAAGTATTTTTTTAATTCCTCAACGCGGAGGATAGGGGCGTTATGAGTCTTCATTCGATTCATATGTTAGTACAAACCTCGATATATCATTAAAAAATGCGCTATTTTTTTGGACAAGCACATGGTGCGAATAAAACATCACGATGCTTGTTACTGGTTACTGGATACTGGATAAACAAGGTATACTACCAATATTATTTAAAAGATAGAGCAACGCGATTCCGCTTACCAGCATCAAGCGGCCGGCATCCAGCATCATGAATGTCCAACTGTTATGCAACCCAGCGCCATATAAGGGCTTACCGCGATTTTTTGATGATAGTATGGGTAATCTGTGGTTTCCAGAACAACATCTTTGGAATGCCGGAGTAGCGGCTTTGAAATAATGTAAATCCCAAACAACAAATCCTAAATAATTTAGTGCTTGTAATTTGTAATTTATTCAATTTTAGTTAATATTCCAATTAGTTAAACTTCTTTCCCATTTTAACCCGACAGCCATATCATGCACCTTCGTCAAACAGCACCGGGCAACGCGCCAGGTGTCCGTCACCGTAGTCACACATGTCAGGATATTGTTGCCGGCAGTTATCGATGGCATGCGGACAGCGGGGATGAAAGGGTGCGGACAGCGGGGATGAAAGGGGCAACCGGGTGGTTTGTAGGCCGGATTGGGAACGGTACCGGCGATGCTGTACAATCTTTTTCCACGTTTGGAGCGATGGGGAACGGAAGCCAGAAGCGCCTGGGTGTATGGATGACGGGGATTCTCAAAGATCGCAATTTTGGTTCCCTGCTCGGCAATCGTTCCGGCATACATTACGCAGACGCGATCTGCGGTTTTTCCAACAACACCCAGATCGTGCGTAATATATAATACCGACATCGAGCGTTTAGTTTGCAGTGATGTAAATAAACGTAAAATCTGGGCTTGTACCGTCACATCCAGCGCAGTGGTGGGTTCATCGGCAATCACCAAATCCGGGTCACACGCCAGCGCCATGGCGATCATCACTCGCTGGCGCTGCCCGCCGCTGAGCTGGTGGGGATAGTCGTTGATGCGTTCCTCGGCCGATGGAATGCCCACGTCTTTCAATAACCGGACGCAGCGTGATTCCAATTCATCATTGGCGATGCTTTCGTGAACTCTAATGGCTTCCCCAATCTGGTCGCCGATGGTGAACACCGGATTTAGCGAGGTCAAAGGCTCCTGGAATACCATGGCAATTTGGTTGCCCCGGATTTTCTGCATTTGCGCTTCGTCAAATTTAAGCAGGTTTTGGCCCTTAAACGAAATGCTGCCCGCGACGATTTCTCCGGGAGGTCTGGGAATCAAACCCAGGATGCTGAGGGCCGTTACGGTTTTGCCACAGCCTGATTCTCCCACCAGGCAAACTGTTTCTTCGCGGCTGACATTGAAACTGACACCATCCACCGCCCGTGCCAGCTCATCGTCGCTGCGGAAGTAGACTTTCAGGTCTTTTACCGAGAGCAGGATGTTATTATTGATCATAACGTTGCTTATAGAATAAGGACAAATTTACCAGTGACCGCAGAGTTAATAATGCCTAAAATGTCAAAAATGTCAAAAATGACTAAAATGAAGGTGTCGCTTCGCTCCGTCTATTTATTTAAGCAAAATTGAAATATTAGCCTACTTAAAAAGATTAAATAGATAGAATTCCACAATTTTAGGCAATTTAGTCATTTTAAATTTTAGTCATTTCTTTTCACTATCTTTCCCTCAGTTTGGGATTCATCACATCTCTCAACCCTTCGCCAAACAGGTTGAAGGACAGCACCACCAACAGGATGGCAAAGCCCGGAACAAACGTAGCCAGGGAGCATCAAAGATAAATCTTCTACCGTCTGAAAGAATGTTGCCCCAGGTTGCATGGGGAGGCGGCACGCCGAATCCGAGAAAACTTAAGCCCGCTTCGGTCAATATGGCCGTTGCAATGCCGATGGTGGCCGATACCAGCACCGGTGCGATGGCATTGGGCATCATATGCCGGAAAATGATGCGAAAATTGCTCAGGCCGAGCGCCCTTGCGGCAGCCACGAAATCCTGTTCTCTGAGGGAGAGAAATTCAGCACGTACAAACCGGGTCGTACCCATCCAGCTGGTCAGCCCGATGATAATCATAATGTTATAGATACTGGCCGGCAGCAGGGCCACCACGGTCAGAATCAGGAAAAAACTGGGAAAACACAACATAACGTCTACAAAACGCATGATCAGCGTATCCACCGAAAGGGTGTTTTTTTGCAGCATGCGCTTCCAGGCAGTCTGTTGTTTTTTTATTGGTGCTTTTTTTCTGATACGGTAAATGGCGAAAGCAGCGGTGCAGAGGATCAGTATGATTCCCGCATAGGCAAGTTTCGTTGCCAACAACACCATACCAATCATCAGAAAAAGTATCCACACCAGATGATGCACCCGGATGTGTCGTTGTCCGAAATAGCCCGCAATACCTCCCAACAATATTCCGATGAGCACGGCTATGCCCACGGCCACAAAGCCCACGGTCAGTGAAATCCAGGCGCCCTGAAGCATCCTGGTAAAAACATCCCGGCCTAAATCATCGGTGCCCAAAATATAGACTCCCAAGGCCGGGATTTCGTTTGGCTGCAAAGTTTCCAGATCGGGTTTGGCAAGCGGCGGGCGCAGTTTTTCCTGCAGCCGAATCAGGGCGGGGTTAAAAACCGGGTTGGGGCCGGAAGTCAGAATGAGGCCGGTCAGGGCGGTAAAGAAAAACAGAACAAACAAAATCAACCCTAGAACGGCAAGCCTGTTTTTCTTGAACAGCATCCAGAACTCCTGCCGCCGGGTGCGCTTTGGCGCCAGGGGTTCGTAGAGTTGAGTTTCCATCATCTGTATCCGTTCACTTAGGCCCTTAGAGGCATTTTTCTAACAACATGTTGTAAGGAACACAAGGTGTCAGGTGTCAGGGAAAGGAAATACTGACACCTGACACCTGAAACCTATGATTTTCGTCCTTAGCTAATCAGTGCCATCGCTGCCGCGCAGGGGCAGTCTCTTCCAAGCAGTCTTGGAGAAACCCATCTTCGTCATAACCGTATTCTCGGGTCTACCACCATATATAAAAGATCCGAAATAAAGGTGCCTGCCAGTACCAGCACCGCCGAGACAAAATTGACGGTCAGAATGATCGGATAATCACGGGCCAGGATAGCCTCAAAGGCCATGCGGCCGATGCCGGGCCATGAAAAAATCGACTCGATGATGACCGACCCGCCGATTAAACCCGGCAATATCAGGCCGAACATGGTGACAAAGGGCAGCAGGGCATTGCGCAGGGCGTGTTTGTAATGAACCTGCTCCGGTGGAAGTCCTTTGGCCTTGGCCGTACGTACATAATCCTGGCCTTCGACTTCAAGCATTTGACTTCTGACATATCTGGAGAGCACTGCAATGCCCCCGGTGGCGCCCAGCAGAGAGGGAAGCAGCAGGTGCCAGATTCTATCCATGGTCATCTGGATCCAGGAGGTACCGGCGGTGCCGAATGTTTCCATGCCGATGACGGGCACATGGAATTGTGATACCACGGCAATGATCAGAATATAGGCGAAAAAGAAACCGGGAATTGAAATCAGAAGATAGGCGAAAAACGTGGCACTGCGATCATACATGCCGCCGCGGAAAATGGCGGAGCGAATCCCGATGGGAAACGATATGGTCCAGGTGAGAATCGTCCCGACGATGAACAGGGGCAGACTGTTTAAAAATCTTTCCCCGATTTTTTTCAGAACGGACTGGTTGTCCTTCCAGGACAGCGTCCGGCCGCTAAACAGATCGCGGTAAAAATAGAAAAATTGTATGTACAGGGGCTTGTCCAGATGAAATTCAGTGCGGAATCGTTCTACCATCTCGGGGGTAAATTTAGGATTGAGCGGATCCACCTGGCTGGGTTCACCGGGCGCCAGGTGAATAATTAAAAAAGATATCACGGCAACAAAAAAGAGGGTGACGACTTTTTGGAAGGCGCTGCGAGCGATGAAGGCAATCATGCTGCTTGTCCTAACCCGGTTAGACCGGAAATGACTATTGAAGATTGAAGATTGAATATTGAATATTTAAGGAATTCTGTCTTTTTAATTTGTGCATAAGCGATTTCGTTATAGCAAAAATATCGCATTAACATTTTCCTTCCAAGGTCTAGCGCGGCTTAGAGCCGTTCCCAAAAAAAAAGACAGAGCGAAGCCTCCGGCTCGTAGGGGTTGTAGCGCCTACGCCTCGGAGAGCGACTTCCACAAATCTTCAATCTTCAATTTTCAATCTTCATTCGCCTTCCGCCTTCGTCACGGTGCAAACCTCGATTCCCGGGTAAGCTTAACCCACTTATTGAAATGATAATCATATAAACCCGTGCGGGTGGGTGTAATCTTGCGATAAACAACCTTTCCCTGGTTATCGACTTCTTTGATCACAATGCGTTTGTCCGGACTCTTTTGTCATGGTTGTATTCCTGCCTGATTTTGATGATCAGATCGTCGGCCTGTTGGTTTTTAAAACCCACGAAATTAAGCTGGTAGTCATTGGTCTGGCTTGAATGCCAAATCTGAAACAGGTCGGGATCCACCGACATCACCCACCCCAGGATGATGGCATCAAAATCGGCCTTGTCGACCCGCTCTTCGATAAATACCGACCATTCCAGCAGATCGGTGCGCACATCGACACCGATCTGTTTCCAGGCATCCTGGGCGATGGCCAGAATCGACTTTCTGCGGTCATTGCCGCTGTTGGTAATCAGGGTGAATTCAAAGCGCTTGCCGTCCTTTTCAAGCCGGCCGTTATTATTGCGAGTCCAGCCGGCCTGAGCCAGCAGTTTCAGGGCCCCGGCCGGATCATAGGGGGGCGGTTTAATCGAGTGGTTGTAATAATCAGTTTGTTTGACAAAAGGGCCGGTGATTCGTTCCCCCTGGCCGTAAAGCACGTATTTCATAATTTTATTTACATCGATGGCCATGGTCAGTGCCCTGCGCACGCGGATGTCATCGAAGGGCTTCCTTCGCATGTTGTAGCCGATGTAACTGAATCCAAAGGCGGTGTCGTAAACACTCTGATAGCGCGAATCATTTTGAAAGCGCTCAATTTGGTGGGGGGGGATTCCATGGGGCGGACTGCCGCCGCCGTAGACATCCAGGGTACCGGCATAAAATTCCATTTCCTGGGTCAATAGATCGGGGATAATCCGAAAAAAATATTTCTTGTAGTTCGGCGGTCCCTCCCAATACTCGTCGTAGCGATCCAGATGGATATACTGATCGGATTTCCATTCACGAAACACAAACGGTCCACAGCCGACGGGATTGCGGTTGAAAGCGCTTTGGCGCATGGAAAACGCTTGCGGGTCTTTGCCAAGACGCAGGGCTTCTTTCTTCAGAACCTCGGCGTTGAGCAGATGCTCGGGCAGTATGCCCATGGCCCAGGTGCCGACCGCCGGGGAATACAGCCGCTTATACACGATCCGAAGCGTGTGCGGATCAATCACTTGCACGGATTTGACCGGTTCATAATCTGCAATACGCGGCGAAAGATTTTTCGGATTTAAAATTGCTTCATAGGTAAATTTAACATCTTCGGCATCAAGTACATGGCCATCGTGGAATTTGACGTTGTGGCGCAGGTTGAATTCGATGATAGGATTATGTTCGACCGTGGGAAGCAGTTCGCCGGCAAGCGCGGCCAATTGATCTTTTCCTACACGATCGTTCGTCTTTACGTGTTTTAAGCTTTCAAAACCGTTAAAGTAATTGTTACCCAACAACTGAGTCAGGTTTTTGAAAAGGTCCTGATCCACCTGTTTCAGAACCAGCTTAATTCTGGCCGGTGCGGAAATATTGATCTTTAATGTCTTTTTATTGCCGTCCAAAGCTTTCAATTGCCTGTCGACCGTATAATCGCGGGCCGGTAACACTGAAATTTCAGCGATGTTGTCCAGGGTGGTTTTCAGCCCAGAGGGCGACGGAATCTTATTAAATTCTGTTGCCTGCAGGAAATCGGCGATATGTCTGGCGTCCGGCTGACTCAGGCCGGGTATGGCAACAGATTCATTGACATAGAAAAACGCCTCTTCATACACTCTCCACGAAGTGGCCAGACGACCCCTGAAGCGCAGATTTTCATCATAATCGATGAGTCCCTCAAAAACTTTGCTTTCAATTTGACTGCTGGATGCGTCGGCAGAAAGTATGGGGTTCAGAATGCTGGCATCCCCGATGGATGCGGTAATATACTCGTTAAAGCGTTCGGGATTGCCACGGGTTTGCTGCTCATAGGTCGGCACCCAGAAATAAGACTGGAGTAAAAGAATCATCAAAAAAACGGGGGCAAAAATCAAAATTCGCCGGGTGGCCATGATAATGATCCGCTGGCTGGTTACCCCAATGGCGCCATGCGCTCAATGGGCAGTTGCCGGTTAGGCGTTAATCAATTATGTTGCCTTTTTATTAGGCCAAAAACATAACAAAAGAGTCAAGTTCTAATAGAGCGAATACAACTGTGGTGTGGAAGATACTGGATGCTTGATTCTGGATACTGGATGGAATTTCAGTGCTAACCCAGTATCAAGCATCCAGAAACCAGCATCCAGTATCACTCCGCCTACCCAACAGCATATGTTTCTCATCGACTCGTCGGTTTGAAACGAGGCTTCATTATCGATGCTCTCAACGGTTCTCCATTTGCGCGCTTTCTTTTGATTTCCTCAGGGTCGCCGGTGGGAATCGCCGCTATCAGCTTCTTTGTATAGGGATGCTCGGGATTTTGGTAGAGTTCCTCGGGAGTTTTCAGCTCCACGATATGACCGCCTCGATTCTCCCTTAACAACCGCTCACGCTCCTCTCCTTCGAATAAATCGGCCATAATCGCGTTACCGCACATGACGGCCACTTGGTCGGAGACGTATTTCACCACCGACAGGTCGTGGGTTATGAAGATGTAGGTCAAACCAAAGTCATCCTGTAGGTCGAGCAGCAGGTTAATCACTCCAGCTTGGATGGAGACGTCCAGGGCGCTCACCGACTCGTCGCAGACGATGAAGTCAGGCTCCACCGCCAGGGTACGGGCCACTCCGATTCGCTGGCGTTGGCCGCCGGAAAATTCGTGAGGGTAGCGGTTCAGGTGAGCCGTCGACAGCCCGACCCGTTCCATCAGCCATGCGGCCTTGTCACGCCGGCCCTTGGCATCCTTGTAAAGGCCGTGGACAGCCATGGGCTCCACGATTGCCTCTTCCACCGACATTCTGGGATTCAACGAGGAGTAGGGATCCTGGAAGATGATCTGCATGCGTCGGCGCATTATTCGAAGTTCTTCGCCCGAAAGCGTCGCCAACTCATTGCCGTCGTAACGGATACTTCCTTCGCTGGGCTTTTCCAGGTGCAGCACAGAGCGGCCAAGGGTGGTCTTGCCGCATCCCGATTCTCCCACCAGCCCCAGAGTCTTTCCTCGCGGCACAACCAAATCCACGCCGTCAACTGCTTTAACCCAATCCACCGTGCGCTGAAAAACGCCTTGTTTTATTGGGAACCAGGTGCGGAGCCCCGTTATTTCCAAGAGCGGCTCACCGAAGCCAGCCATGTCCTCTCGACGCTTTTTTGCACGGCCGGGGTAGTCTATGTCCAGGTCGGGATCCGTTGGGTTTATCGTGATTCCTTGCGACTCGGCCCGCAGGAAATCTTCAATGGTCGGAAGTCTCTCGGATCTGGTCTTCAGGCTCGGCCTGCAGGCTATTAGCCCCTTGGTGTACGGATGTTTCGGGTTAGTGAAGATGTCCACCACGTTGCCGAGCTCAACAATGTGCCCGCCGCGAGCGTATTCGGGATCGTCGTCCTTCCCCGTTCCTATGCCAAATTGGCGAAGCGTCTCGCCGGGGCACATCACTGCAACCTGGTCGGTAATCTCCGCGACCACGGCCAGGTCGTGGGTGATGAACAGGACGGCCATGTTGCGCTCTTTTTGCAGACCCTTTATCAGCTCCAGAATTTGCTTTTGGATGGTGACGTCCAACGCGGTTGTGGGCTCGTCGCATATCAAGAGCTCAGGATCGCAGGCGAGCGCCATGGCTATCATTACGCGCTGCTTCATCCCCCCGGAAAGCTCGTGGGGATACTGGTTCATGCGCCGCTGCGGCATGGGGATTCCGACCTCGTCCAAGAGCTCGGTCGCGCGCTTCCAGGCTTCCTCCCAACTCGCGCCTTTGTGATAAACAATGGATTCAGCCACCTGTTTTCCGCATTTAAATACAGGATTAAGGCTTGTCATGGGTTCCTGGAAGATCATGGCGATATCGCCGCCCCGGTAGTGGGGCATCTCCTCGATGGGAAGTTTGGCAAGGTCCACCCGGCCTTTTTCCCCGATCCACTCAACAACGCCTTCTTTTATGTCTGCAACGCTTTCGGGCAAAAGCCTCAGAATCGAGTAAGCCGTCACTGACTTGCCCGAGCCCGACTCGCCGACTATGCCCAGGGTTTTCCCCCGTTCCACCGCTAAGCTTACGTCGTCCACGGCCCGCACGGTTCCGTCCTCGGTGTGGAAATAGGTCTTAAGCCCGTCTATTTTCAACAAAGGATTGCTCATCGCCTATCCTTTACCCCAACGCTGCAAACGTCGGAGGGCTTCAGAGTCAAGGCGTCGAGGGTGAAGTCGTAGTACTTTACTTCGAACCCTTGACAACGCAGAATCTGAAGCCCTCCGGCGTTCCCGAAGGGTAAACAACTGGCAAAATCGATTCCATCCTTCGAATTCACGATTTGAGATTTCCAGAAAATGGTGATAGCAATGCATTATTAGACATAATTTCAGGTTGTTATATAATCTTTGCCATGTTGTTTATGCAACTAAGGGGTTTACCTAAGCCGCTCGTACTTCCTGGGATCGAAGGCCTCGCGCACGGCCTCGCCCACCATGACCACGCAAAAAAGGGTTCCGGCAAAAGCCAGAACCGGGATGTACACCAGGTGCGGGTAATTCACTATGTTTTCCGAACCCTGTCTAAGGAGTGCCCCCCACGACGGTGTGCCGGGCGGCAGCCCGTAGCCCAAGAAATCCAGGGAAACCAGCGCGCTCATATAGCCAACCACGGCAAAGGGCAAGAAGGTCACGATGGGTACGAGGGCGTTGGGCAAAATATGACGGACCATAATTTTGCGATCCTTCACGCCCAGGGCGCGGGCCGCCTGCACATAATCCCTGGAACGCTCTCGGTAAAACTCGCCGCGCACGGTGTAGGTTATGCCGGTCCATCCTCCCAGTCCCACCAGCATGAAGGCGAGGATCGCAAATTTGACGCTCGAGGAAACAGGGCCTATGACGCTGGAGATGATAATCATCGTGAAGAGAAACGGGATGGAGGACCAGATCTCTATCAGGCGTTGGGAGAAGATGTCGAACCATCCGCCGTAATACCCCATGGCGCCGCCCACCAGCACCCCGACGGCAAAGCCCGTGAAAGCCACGAACAGGGCAAAAGCGAAACAAATACGAAATCCATAGAGCAACTGGGATACGATCTCACGGCCCTGCTCGTCGGTGCCTAAAATCGGAAAGCCTTTCTGAAAGGGCTTGTGCGGCGGTGCGCCGGGGAGCCCCAAAAGCTGTTCCCTGGGCGAGTAAGGGAAAGGCGGCATCAGAATGGAAGCCTTGCCGCTTTCGAGCTCTTTACGAAGGACTCTCAACTGCTCAGCCTTTTTTCGAATGCCCTCGTATTCAACCAGCTTCGACTCCGGGAGCGGCTGGGAAGGGTCGTAAAGCAGCCCTCTATTTTTTGCCTGCTCTTCTAGCACCTTGCGAAAGCGAGCCTCGTCCTTGGCGATGCCTTCCTCCATTTCTACTATTTTCGCGTCGAGGACGGCGGGGTCGCCGATCCAGGCGGCGTATTCTCTGCAGTCAAGGTCTCCAGCATCGTCTAACCCGTAGTCATTTGCCGCGACCCGGTCGTTGAATTTAGCGAAAGGAATCAGGAAATTGCCCCAGTTGGCGATCGCCGAAAATTGAACCTTCTCGCCGTATTTAATATAAATGGGCTTGTTGTTTACGAATAGCTCCAGCCCCAGACTCATGACCGAGGCCATGGTCACCAGCACGAAGCATGCGTAACCGCGTTTGATTTGCTTGAACCGCCGGATGCGCTTTTCGGTGAGAGGCGTCGGCTTCATGGTGAACCCGAGAACGCGGCCCAAACCAGTGAAGAATCTTGGGATAATCTTGAAAGCGACCAGGTAACTGACGGCGAACACCAGGGCCAGCCCCGCTATTTTTGCAACAATGGTCATGACGACGCTCCGAATCGTATGCGGGGGTCGATCATAGCCCAAATGATGTCGGACAAAATGTTGCCGAAGAGCCTTATCACCACGCCGATTACTAGGGTCGCTAAAATAATAGGATAATCGCGCTGCACCACAGCCTCGTAGCCCATGAGCCCCATCCCCGGAATGTTGCAGACTTTCTCTATTAAGAATGATCCGGCGAACAAAATGCCCACTGCGTGGCCGATTCCCGCAGTTATGGGGATTAGCGAGTTTCGGAGTGCGTGGACGAATATGACTCGCTTTTCCGGCAGCCCCTTGGCGAACGCGGTTCGCACGTAATCGGCGCCCAGGTTTTCGAGAAGGCTGTTTTTCATGAGAATGGTCATTGTGGCGAAGGAGCCGATCATGTAGCCGGTAATCGGTATCAGCATATGGCGGACGCGGCCCAGAAATGCTTGTAGATAGGTCAGGTGCTCGATGTTGTCGGGCTTGTAGCCCCCAAGCGGCAGCCAATCAACGTTTACCGCCACGCCGACCAGCAAGAGCATGCAAACTACGAAGCCGGGCATGGAGTAGCCAAGAAAGACGACAAAGGACGAAGCAGTATCGAAAAAGCTTTGGTGTTTTATGGCTTTATAAACTCCCAGCGGCACGCACACAAGCCAAGTGAGCAGATAACCGATGAGCCCGAATTGAATGGAGATTTCCATCTTCGAGCCTATGAGCCCCAACACCGGCTCGTTGTGGGTGTAGGATCGGCCGAAGTCCAGCTGAACAATGCCGCTTAAGCGTTTCTCCACTTTGTAGATGAGCCCGACCTCGTTGATTTCAAATCCACGTTTAGCTGCAATTTGCTCCCGTTTCTCTCCTGCTGCACGGATGGCGGCGATCAAACTCAATGCCTTTTCGGCGTATTCCTTGTCTTCAGCCAACTCGGTTTCAGTAAGCACGGCGCAGTATTTGCCGTTTGCGTAGGTATGGCCTTTGGGCTCCAAAAAGGCCAGAAGCTCGTCGAGCTTGCCGTAGCCGCCGCCCCGCAGATCCTCGGCCCGGTTGTAAAAGCTCTTCTCATCGGCCTTTAATTTTTCCACCGCTTCATCTGAAAGAGTTCGATAAAGTCTGCCCCGAAAGACAACGTGCCCTTTGGGCGCAAGAAATTCGTCGAGCTCCGTTTCCCGCTCCCCTTGCTTTGCGAACAAGTCTTTAAGCGGTTTGAACGCTTCCCCGTGTTTTTCCATGGTGGCGGCGGGAACCCGCGTCTTGAAAGATCTTTGCCAAAGGCCCAGCCACTGCAAGTATCCGACGAGGATAGGGCGGTCCAACGCATAATACTCCTCCAGCTCCTCCAGACCCTTTGCATCCAGCTGAAGATCGCCCTCGGCAACCGCGCCTCCGGACGATCCCCCGCCGCCCTCGCCGCGCATGGCAGCCATCTTCATGGCGGTCTCGGCCTGCTCGATGGGGCCGCCCGGAACAACGCGCAAGATCGCGTAAACCATAAAGGTTATCACGAAAAACGTAATTGGAACCAGCATTAGACGTCGGATAAAGTATGCGCTCATGCCGCTCATTGATTTACCTCGCTCATGGGCAGATCGTGCTCGTTCCACCAGGTCTGTTCCGGTGCGGCATACTGGTTAAGCGGCCTGTCAGGGTAGTTGGCGGTATTTGTGGCCTTGTTCGCCTGGGTTCGGCGATCGCGCGCTTCATCGTACCACCAATAAGTGATGACGTTGTTCGTGTCGCGGGCGAAGCGGCTCGCGTACTCGGGTGGGTGACCGAACTTATCCCAATAGACGACCCTGAAATATGGCGCGAACCACCCGAGTGCGTAAGGGTGGGTTTCGAAGAGAAGCTCGTCCAGGCGCTGCAGCATCTTGATGCGCTTCTTGCCGTCGAATTCGGTCTGGTAATCTTCCATTATCTTGTCGGCTTCCTCGTTTTTGAAGCCGTTTAGGTTGTTCGTTTGGGGCTGGTCTGCGAACTTTGAGTGCCAATTTTGAATCGGCTCGGGAAAGAGCGAAGCGGTCCACCCCCAGTATGTAATCTTGTATTTATATTCCCAGACTTTCTTCAGCAACGACGGATAGTCTATGAGATCCAGCTCCATCTTGATCCCGGCTTGCTGCCAAAGGTCATCCACGACAACGGCATGAATGCGTTGAAAAGTGGGTGATGCGAACTCCACGGGAATGACCGGAAAACGCTCACCCTTGGCGTTGGCGAGATAGCCCTCGTCGTCACGCGCGGCCCAACCGTCAAGCGCCAGCAGACGGCGGGCTTCGCCGGGATCGTAGCGCACGCGCTCCGCGGTGGGCCGGGACCATGGTTGGCCGGGGTAGTAGCTGTCGGTGTATTCGTATTGATAAAAGAAGAACTTTTCGAATAGCTTCTCCCGGTTGAAGAGATGGGCGAAGGCCTTACGGGCGTTCAGACTGTCGAAGGGCGGCTCGCGCATGTTAAAGCAGTACCCGCCGAAACCATTGGGAGACTGATTGTAAATCTTGCGTTTTTGAATCCAGCCCATCTGGATCGCATTTTCCTTGTCGAGCTCATCCACCCACCTTTGCGCCCGAGAAACCCAATAAAGGTCCAACTCGCCGGCCAAGAACTTTTGGTACGTGAGCTCAGGATCGCGAATGACCTCCCAGCGGATCGCGTCAAAATTATAAACGCCCTGGAAGTTGGGATTGTCTTCGTCCCAGTAGTTATTTCTTCGCCTAACTATGATAGACTGGCCCTTCTTAATGTCCTCGCTCTTCAGCTCATACGGGCCCGAGCCGGGGGGGAGCTTCCAGTTCCATTCGTTCACATAAGTCTCGCCGTCCATGCGGATGTAGGCGGCCGGGTATATGTTGCTCCCCGAAATCGTAAGCAGGCTCTGCCAACGGGGCTCCTTGGAACGGACCTTGACCGTCAAACGATCGAGAACCTGCACATGTTCGATGAGCTCGTCGTAATACTGGGAAACCGATGGATCCTTGCGGTCGGGGTTCATGTAGTGCTCGAAGGTGGCGGCAACGTCATCCGCCGTCACCGGCCTACCATCGGCCCAGCGCGCCATGGGGTTGATGCGAAAACGAAAAGTTTGGCGATCGTCGTCCACCTGCCAGTGAGATGCGAGCCCCGGAACATAATCCCCGATTGTGTGGTCGTACCCCATGAGGGATTCGTAAATGAGCCCGTGGATGGTTGCAAGCGTAAAGAGCCTTGAATTGGGCCCTTCGGTCCTGATCGTTGGCGGATAGCTGGAAATAGTAAGCCGAAGAACCCCGCCTTTGGGTGCATCGGGCACGGCCACCGAGGGCCCGGGCTCGTTGGTCAGCCACTCATCGGGATTGAAGGGAATGTCGGGCGGAAACGTGGGATTGTAATCCTTGCCCCATTCGGGCGGCGGATCGAGAACAACGTCGCCAAGGGACCTGAGGCTTTCATCGATAGCCTCCTGCGAGGCTTCGAGTCCCAGGGTTTTCCAAGCCGCTTGTTTATCGTAATCGGGCATGGGTTTTTGGGAGTCGCAGGCGCATAAAGCGAGCAGCACGGCAATTAAAAGGTACGCTGGGAATTTCATGCCGGATCGGCGCATGGGTTGTACATTTGCTCCCCAAGAAAAGAGATTGACCATAATTGGAAGTTTTGTCGGGCAATGTTGCCAGACCGGGGACGTTGTGTCCAGAATTGCATGGTCTGACAACACGTCACAATTAGCTCTAAGGCTTTATAAATTGTCGACTTGAGGGCTGGTTGAAAATTTGGGCAACAACCGGTGAAAGGTTAATCCCACTGTTTAGCCTCGAGATCGGCCGTTAGCTTGAGCAGCTCTTCATCATTTTAAATCTCAATAATTATAAATACCATCATGGGCAGTTATAACGCAACAGTTAAATAATCGAACAATTTGCATCTATAAAAAAACCGGTCTTTAAAACTAAGGTCAGGTATCAAACTAAGGGTTCCACCAAAAGATGCATTGGCACAATCAGAAGTTGACTTTTAATCACGATAATGCTTAAAAAGTGCCATGTTCATCGAAGCCTACATATTGTTATGGCATAGTGGCAGAACCACAAGTCCAATTTTTGAATAGACTTCACTCGAAAAAGTAAATTCTTATCTTTTTATCGCCCATGATCTGGCAGTGGTCAAACATATCTCCGATCGAATCGCGGTGATGTATCTGTGAAAATCTGTGTCCTAATTTAAAAAGGCTGGTGCCATGGCCGGTCAAATCACCATTTCAATCTGGCTTTTCCTATTTTTGATTGCGTTTGCCGTATGGGCCATTCTGGATCGCGTGCTGATCCCCAGTAGCCGCTG
The DNA here is from genome assembly GCA_945787595.1 of uncultured Desulfobacterales bacterium. The sequence continues at coordinate 20,162 of CALZJV010000107.1, forward strand.
GTTTTTAAGACGGCGAATCAATCGGGTGATCGATGAAATCGGCACCCGCCTGGATATCAAAATCAAACCCTTTCAGATCACCAAACGGCAGGTGTTGATCGATCGTCTGGTTTATGATTCTGAAGTTGCCCAAGCCATCGAGCAAAAAGCGGTCGAGCGCAATTGTCCCCGCGATGTCGTTCAGGCGGAAGTCGTATCGTACGCCCGCGAAATCGTTCCCTCATTTAATGCCTATCTTTATTTTCGACTCGGGTACTGGTTGGCAAAAAAAATCGCCCGACTCCTTTACCGGGTTCGCATCGGTCTGGCCGACAATCAGGAATTTGCCGGCATTGCGCCGGATTCCACGGTGGTGTTTGTGATGAACCATCGCAGCAATATGGATTACATCCTGGTGACATTTCTGGCAGCAGAAAAAACCGCACTTTCTTATGCCGTTGGGGAATGGGCGAAAATCTGGCCTCTGCAAACTCTGATTCGGGCCATGGGAGCATATTTTGTTCGTCGTAAATCAGGCAATCCATTGTATAGACGGGTTCTTGAGCGTTATATCCACATGGCCACCAAAGAGGGGGTTTGTCAGGCTGTATTCCCCGAAGGCGGGCTCAGCCGCGATGGTCGCCTGGGGATGCCGAAATTGGGGGTCCTGGACTATATGCTGCGCAATTTTGATCCGCGCAGTGATCGCGATATTGTATTCATCCCGGTGGGAATCAATTACGATCGAACGCTGGAAGACCGCAGCCTGCTGCGAGCTTTGGACCCCGAAGCGCCGAAACGAAGCCGCTGGTTTGCAGTCAGGACCACCGTGGGATTTATCCGGAACAGCCTGATATTGATGGTTCTAAGCCGCTGGCAGCGTTTCGGGTATGCCTGGGTCAATTTTGGTGCCCGGATTTCCATGCGCGAATACTGCCGCAAAGCCGATATCAATTTCAGCCGCATGGCGCGTGACGACCGCTTTGCTGAAGTCGGAAAACTTGCCGACCGGCTCATGGCCGGAATAAAACAAATCGTTCCGGTTCTGCCGATTTCGTTGGTGGCCACGGTCATAAAAGAAGACAACCGTCGGGGTTTGAGCGCTTTTGAAGTTGAGGCGCGGGTCAACCGGTTGATCGAGCAATTGCAAGCCAATGGCGCACCGGTGTATGTCACCGCCAAAAACCGGGTCGAGACCATTTTAAACGCGCTGGAAATGCTAAATATTAGAAGACTTGTGGTCGAATCCGATGGAATCTACCAAGCAACCCCAGGTGAGGATGATATACTGACGTATTATGCCAATTCAATTGCCCACTGGATGCCGGAAATCAATGAATAATTTTGATTGCAGATTGAATATTTTAGGAATGCTATCGATTTTAATAGAAAAGACAGAGCGAAGCGATGCAACAAATCTTCAATCTTCAACCTTCAATCTTCAATCTCGGCTTGTTCGGGTCAGATATTCAACGATCAGACGAAAATCGTCAACCCGTTCTATGGGATGATCTATGGAAAATCTATTAAATTGGGGAATTGAAGTTGTTTTATGGTTCCAGCAGTTTAGTCCCGCGCTTGATCTCCCTTTCAAAGCGCTGACCTTTATGGGTGATGAAGCATTTTATTTATTGTTCATGCCGCTGATCTATTGGAGCTTCGATCGTCGAACAGGTGCCGGGCTGTTCATTCTGGTATTGTTTTCGGCTTACCTCAATACTGTTGCCAAGGTGATAGCAGATCAACCGCGTCCCTTTAATTATGATCCGCGGGTCAAGCCGCTTGGACATGCCGGTGGCGGCGGATTGCCCAGCGGTCATACTCAGAATGCCGTGGTCATTTGGGGATACCTGGCAGTGCGGTACGGGAAGATTATCGGCTGGATCATTGCCGGATTTCTTATGATCGGCATTCCGCTGTCGAGAATTTATCTGGGAGTTCATTTTCCCACCGATCTTTTCGGCGGATACCTGCTTGGTGCTCTGATTCTAATACTATTTTTTTGGCTTGTTCCCCGATTGGAAAAATGGCTGATTCAAAAAGGATTTGCCTGGCAGCTAGTGCTTTCATTGGTGTTACCGATCCTAATGATCTTTCTGAATCCTGCAGGCAATCGTTATGTCACTTCAATGGTTGCTGCGCTGATGGGCGTCTCAGCCGGCTTCGTGCTGGAGCGTCGATTCGTGCGATTCAGCTCCGATGGCTTAATATGGAAAAGGACGATCCGATACTTTCTGGGGGTCGGTGTTCTTTTCATTCTGTGGGGAGGCTTGCGAATTGCTTTTTCAACTTTGGAACCGGTTGCCTGGTTTCGGTTTATTCGCTATACGTTGGTGGGATTATGGGGAGGTCTAGGCGCTCCCTGGTTGTTTGTGCGCCTGAAACTGGCGAGTAGGGAATGACGAGGGAATTCGGAATGCGGAAGTGGGAATGCGGAAGTCGGAACTGGGAAAAAGGTGAAAGCTGGGGTAGTGTAAAATTACTCTCAAATAGACTCATATGAATATAAATTTTAATCTCATTTTTGTTTCGACTTTCAAAAGGTTTCAGGTGTCAGGTTTCAGTTATCAGGAAAGGTAGACGCAATAGCATATCCTGAACTCTTCATCATTTAGCTATGGTCCCCGTATGAGACTCTGCGAGGCCGAACAGCGAATACTAGCATATCGAATGACGATTTACGATTGACAAATTGTGGATGTCGCTTCGCTCTGCTCTTTTAAATAATAAAATAGAAAGAATTCCTTAATTCGTCACTCGTTGCTCGTTATTCGTTTTTTTAGAGTTTCTTAATGGCCCCAATATGATAATTTTAACCACCTTAGTACATATTTATTGAAATGACATCATGTTTGCACATGATTTATAGCATAGCCAGATAGAATATTTAAGCAATTCTATTGATTTAAATAGAAAAGACAGAGCGAAGCCTCCGGCTCGTAGGGGTTGTAGCGCCTACGCCTCGGAGAGCGAAGCCACAAATCTTCAATCTTCAATCGTCAATATTCAATTCCGGCTTGTCCGGGTTGGGTGAGAGCGGTATGATATTTTATATCTTGAAAAATTGAAAAGGAGGCCAAACATTGAGCAACGGCTACGATACACATAGAAAAACAATCGGATATATTTTATGGGTGTTTGGTTTTTTAGGGGCTCATCGATTTTATTATGGAAAGCCCTTATCCGGCACCATTTATTTTTTTACCCTGGGGCTGTTATTTATCGGCTGGATCGTGGATCTTTTTCTGATCCCATCCATGGACCGTAAAGCGGATTTGAGATTTAAGGCCGGAAAGGTGGACTATAACATTGCCTGGATTCTGTTGACGTTCTTAGGTTTCTTCGGAATTCACCGCATGTACATGGGCAAATGGATCAGCGGCATTCTGTATCTGTTCACCGGTGGGCTGCTCGGAATCGGGGTTATTTACGATTTTTGGACCTTAAATGATCAGATTACCCTGATAAACGCATCCGGCTAATTATTTCTTTCGATTCACAATAACTCGGATCATTTCTTCTATGTGCGGGCTGATATTTCTAAATGCGACCCCGATTCCAGCCCGGCTGGCTCGGGCAATCTCTCCTCTGAGCTTGAGCGGCTTGTCTAAGTCCGTCAATTTAAAAGCCATTATAACGTCGTCACCCCTTGTCAAATGTTGTTGGTTTTCGATAAACAGCCCGTTTGCACTAATATTTGTTATTTGATTGGAGAAAACGCGGTCATTAGCTGCGTAGTTGACCGGGATAGTGCATGATCTTCTGATATCCCGCCTTTTCTCTGTTACCAAGAGCTGTTCCGCATGATACAGGAGCTGGTTTTGCTGCTCTTCATTTAACTCAATAATTATTTGAAATAATCTTGAAATAGCCACATTGTATTTTTTTTCGGTCTTTTCCTGAGCGTTCATGTGATACCTTTTTCCGGTTTAAATTTACAACAGACTGTATAAGAATCTTGCAAAGATATCTCTGTCTAACTTTCCGGCAATAACATCTTTTTGTATTAAATCCAATGCCTTAAATGGAATCATCGAATCTCTGTAGGGTCTTTCATCATTTGTTAATGCTTCGAAGCAATCCAGTATACTTATTATCTTTGCAAATTCTGATAATTGCGTCAACCCGCTTGGGTAGCCGCTGCCATCTAATTTCTCATGGTGCTGTAACTTCAATAAATTGTACCCCTGAATTGGATGAAATTTGATTTTGGCAAATTCCTCATCAGTTAATTTACGTTGTGCCGTTAGAATCTCCTGGTCGGTTTTTGTCTTACCGACATCATGCAGCAATGCACATAATCCCAATATTTTTGTTTTGATTTTATTATATCGTTGTGAAATGGCATACCGAATAGCAAGGGCCATTACATTGACCGAATGCAAGGCCGTCGTATAATCTTTATCCGAGATTTGCCAGAAATTTTTAATAACCTCAGGATCATTTGTATATTCCCCTACGATGATATTGACGGTATTTGACAATCCCTCCAGCACGCCGCTTGAGGGCTCCGAAAACATCTCTTCAACCAGCTCCACCACTGTCGTTTTTACATTTTGCAGATTGTTTGACTTTATGTCATCTTGAAGCTGTTTATTAAAGGCGTTTTGCACATCTCTCATGCCTTTCGCTTTATCAGTTTTTTTTAAATACAATTGGCTTGGGATTAGATTTTCCTTAACGCGCATTTCCTTTAAATAAATACCCGAAGGTTTATAGATACCAAACCTCTCACCGTTGGCCTTATAATAAAGGGGAACCGATTGATATAAAAACAGATTTGATTTCCGTACTTTTATATAATTGGTTTGCATCTTATTTCCCGATCCGGATGTCAACCGGACAACAATATGTTGCGCTCATATTTCTAGAATTTAATGGATGGTTATCTATTATATCGGCTATTTAAAAATGTTCTTTAATCAATGAGATGTCTTAATTGGCGCCTATGAGGAATTGGAATTATAATTAAGTTCAAAAATAATCTAAATCATCCGGATGAACATGACGTCCGGATACCACTCTATCTTGAACCGAAATTCCAGCATCATGAACCGTATTGGGATCACCTGAGACTAAGGGGTGCCACCATTCCAGCTGTCTACCCTCGGCCAAGCAACGGTAGGCACAAGTGTAAGGCAACCTTTTTATTTGTCTTACCTTATCCGGCGAAAGTGCTATGCAGTCCGGATCCATTTCTTTTCTGTTTGCATAAACCATACAACGACAGGTCGATATATTTAAGAACCGACAGGAAACGGCTATGAAATGAATCTTACCTGTTTTTCCATTTCTGACACTATGCAAACAACAGCGACCACAATTATCGCAAAGGGATTCCCATTCGGTAGATGTCAATTCCTTTAAGCTTTTTGTCACCCAAAATTGCTTTTTGCGTTGTTTCATCAAGGACCAAACCTTCGATACAAAATACTATCCAATTAAGGAGATTTTTGTGCCACTTAATTACCTCTATCCAACCGCCCATTGGTCTTTGCGGCACAGTAGCCGCAGACCATGCTCCGGGTAGCGCAATTTTTTGGAATTTAAGGCTGTTAGCCTTTAGAAATCGGGGAAACGATGATAGGAATTTTGCACCGGGGATAAAAATTAATTCGCCTTTTATGCGGGGCAGAAATGATAGTATACCAGAGCGGATTCAATCCGGTTTTTTTTCCAGCAAACCCTCCTCTTCAGCCAATTGTTCAATCATTTCAACATATTCTTCACTGACATAAATTTGTTTTATGATTTCCTGGCAGGATATACCCGCCTGTAACATTTCAAGAATAGTTTGCTCGGTTTTCAAATCGTAGTTTACCTTATATAGCTTGCGCTCCTTATACCCTCGCTCCAGCAAGCGGGTAATATAATTGGTCGTGTAGCTAATTTTGATAATTTCATTTTTGATTCTAAAAATCGCCAATACCAAAAGAGCTAGGATGACGAAAATAAGCGTAAGTATTAGGAGGAACCCGGCCTCAACTGCAAACAACGGCAAACCGGTAAACTCTGCTAACTTGTGAATCATGACCATAACACCCCCATGTTGGACGAATTAAGAATAATCCTTCAAACAGCAACATTCGGAAAATCGAATTTTAAGTTTTTTTTATCCGGAATTGAGCGATTCGGTGCCTGATCCAAACCAATCATGATCTCAGCACTTTCCTTCCCAAAAAACTCTCAATTCTTTTGGATAAAAACCGCTCTAATTTAAACCAAAGCCGATATTGAAGCAAGTATGAATCTTAGATACACCAAAGAATTAGGTTCAGCCAAACATAAAATTTGTCGCATATATAAAATTAACACAAATTCAACTTTTTAGAAACTATAGCCTGGCACTGCCAATCTGATGTTAGAATATCTCGGTATATTTCAATCACAACCATAGTTTGAATTTCTAAATTAGGCTAGTTTCCATCCATAAATGGTCTTTTTGCCCAATCTCGGCGTCAATCGGCGCGTTTGTTTGTGCGACGTAGCCAGCTACCTCTCCGCACAAACGCTTGAAACGGCTTATTGCCACTTCAGAGGGCAAGCGAGGTTTATGGAGTTGTGCTGATTCCTGAAACCTTGGAAGTGGGTTCGATTCAAACAGTTCGACTACGGGGAATTCGGAATGCAGCAGGAAATTCTTGAGAACACCGGATCATGACTACAGCTTGTGGATATTTCATCATTGCGAAATCGATTAATCTAGAAGTGATTGAAGTGTCTCAAGGTCTTTTTGAGAATCGATATCGAAAAAACATAATGGGTCGTCAATTTCAATATCGAGCACCCGCTCGGGATTGGCCCGGATTATGTCTCTGGCGCCGATATCGCCCTTAATCGCCATGAGTTGATCATATAGGACCCGGTTAAAAATGGTGGGGTTGCCCCTTTTACCTTTGCAAAGCGGAACGCAGATGTCCTTGCCGGAATAGCGGAATCTGTCTAACATATGGTCGATGGTGTTGGAATTTAGCAAAGGTTGGTCACCAAGCAAAAACATAGCCGCTGGAAACGCCTGCCGGATTTTTAACAACCCGGCTTGAAGCGACCGGCTCTGACCTTCAAGGTAGCGGTGGTTGATTACCACTTGAAGGCGTTCATGGATCGTGCAGGCCCCCAATGTCTGCAAAATGCTTTGATGATTATGTCCCAAAACCAGCACGACCTGATTCAGCTTGGATTCCAGTGCGGCCTTCAGCACATACTCAAGCAGATATTTTCCCTTCAGTTTCAAAAGCTGTTTGGGACGCCCAAATCTTGTTGACCTTCCGCCCGCAAGAACAATACCGGCTGTTTGGTTTTGATGCCACATTTAAATCTTCTTGGCCTGATCAAAAGACAAGCGGGACGTAACCTTCATCTATGTAGCCGGAAATTAGAGATCCCACATAATCGACATCCACACCCATTTCTTCCAGTTTGTTACTGATACCGTCCCGGTCGGATAGAAATTTACAGGCTATCGGGGTTTGATAGTCCATCAGCCGGGACGCTGCCTGTGCGACGTCTTCATCCTCGCACATAAGGTTTTCAAAAGGACCGAAAAAAATGACTTTAATATCGTCAAGCCATTTATTTTTCTGAGCATTGATTGCATACATAATGCCGGTCAAAGCCTTCTGTTTTTCCGCCGTCGATACAATTACCATTACTTTAGATGCCATCGGATCCTCCTTGCGCGCAGCAAAATCAGCCAAACCTTATGCTTACTCAACTAAAATATAACCCCAATGTTGCAACAAGGGTTGCCCGTAGGATAACTCCTAATTCCGGATGGTGCAACCTTTAAGCGCATTTCGCTATCTTTTTACCCAGACAACCTTTGACGAATTGCTTAATTGTCTGGTATACGAAATACTCCTATAAGGAGGTGCCGGCAATGGAGCATCAATCTCAAAAGTATCTCTCAGCGACAGAAATTATAGATAGCGACAATCAGACCATTGTAGACTACGCCGCCAGTGTCCTTAACGATACCGACGCTGATCCAATAACAAAAGCGATAAAACTCTACTATGCTGTCCGCGATGGGATCTGGTACGATCCCTATTTGCCGTTTTTCCGCCCTGAACATTACCGTGCCAGCAATGTGTTAAAAAAAGGCCGGGGGTTTTGCGTGGGTAAAGCAAGCCTG
>CALZJV010000108.1 GCA_945787595.1 uncultured Desulfobacterales bacterium
GTGTCATACTCATCGGCTCCCCCGCAAAGCATGGCATCCTGCATGCCATATTTGACCATTTCATACCCGAAACCGATGGACTGGCTGCTGGTGGTGCAGGCCGTTGATGATGAAATTACGCGACCGGTAATGCCGAACATTTTGGTAATATTGACGGCCGTTGTGTGGACCATAGACTTTAAATAATCCACGGCCCCAATCGATGAGAAGCTTGAACGCGACTGACTGAAAAAGGATTTATATATTTCCCGCTGGACAGTTGGGCTGCCGTGAGTTGATCCAAATGCAACTCCCAGCCTGCCGGAGGTGATAAAGTCATTATCCAGACCGGATGCTTCCAAAACCTCCTTTGCCACCTGGCAGGCATAGTAAGCTACCGGGCCCATGGTTTTACGATACAGGCGTTTAAAATCATACCCAACCGGGTAATCCACCGTTCCGAAAACACCGCAATGGATGAAATCGGAAAGCAGATTGTCCTGCCGGAGTTTCTTTACACCCGAAATTCCCTCAACCAGACTCTGGACAATCTTGCCTTTGCCGTGACCCACCGGTGTTATGGCCGAACCTTGTGTAATGACGACTCTTCGCTCCATTGTGGCTCCAGTATGAAAAACAGCGAACGATCAGGGGGTGTTTAATTGGATATGGTTTGGCCCATGGCCCGAGCCGCCGACATCAATTCAATATAATCGAGGATATCGTTGATGGTTCGTATTTCCATGGCATTTTTTTTCTCAGCCTGGGTAAGTTCCGAACCAAGCATAACTTCAATTTCCCTTAACAGTTCAATGGCATCTATACTGTCAAATTCGTGTGCATCCCTCAAATTATCATCGAGACCCGGATTCTCTATTTCAAATTGGTCCCTGAAAATTCGAATGATTTCTGATTTTATTTCGTCACGGGTCATAACTCATCATCTTTCCGCTCGTAATATAATAGACCAGATTAATATTGATGGATTCGTAAAAAGTCGGAATTTGGATTTTTGTTGATTGTAACACATTGAATTTACGAGCCCTGAGATTTTATTTTTTGTGCTTTTTGCGCCTTTTTGCGGCCATATAAATATTACATATTTCACATTAGTTCAAATGAAAAATATAAGGCCTCTGATAAACGTCCATTTAAAAAAAGATTGACGATTGTCGATTGAATAATGAATATCTAAGGTTCGCCTCTCTCCGAGGTGTAAGCTCTACGAGCTGGAAGCCGGCGGATCAATTATTAAAAAAAAGACCATAAAAATGACAGAGCGAAGCGACATCCACAAATATTCAATTTTCAATCTTCAATAGCCAATTCCGGCTTGTCCGGGTTGGGCTTGGCAGTCAGAAAAGGTTTAAAGTGATACCACTGCAATGGATAGTTGCGAAGGGTTGCTTCCAGGATATCGGCGTATTGTTGAGCGGAGTACCGAATGGCTTCGGCTCTTTCATCGCGAGAGGCGGCAGCTATATATATGGGCTCTGACATGCTAAACCGGTATTTTTTTTTGCGAATACGAAATGCAAAAAAAATAAACATCGGGGCTCCTGACAATAACGCAAATAAATGGGGCGCTTCCGGCAGTATTACATCGTGTCCGAGAAAATTGACCGGGATAGTCCGTTGGTCCTTTTTCCAGACAAAATCCCCGGTTAAAGAAACCACTCCACCCGATTCGATAAATTTAATTCCTTCCACTAAATCCAGGGGCGATCCTCCACCCTCATCTACCGCAATAATCTGGATACCGCTTTGAGCGAGAGTTTCCTTTTGAAGCTGCTCGATTTGCTCTTTTTGTTTGACGCCCATATAAAGAAGCAGCCGGAGGTTTTTCAACTTACGCTTGAGCAGGTGAGCGGCCACATCCCAGTTTCCCATATGCGACATCAGTAAAATGCCGCCTTTTCCGTCATCAATTGATTTTTCAAGGTGTTCACAACCTTCAGAAGTGAAGGTGAGCTCGTCGGGTTCCCGAAGCAGAAGCCGGTCCAAAAAAACATCGGTAAAATTATGAAACTGGCGCCAGGCACACCACAGATGAAAGAGCCGGTTGCGATCAGGGTAAAGCGCCCGGTAAAGCCTCACACTGTTTCCCACTCTTAAGGGGAATAAAAGGAAAAACCCAGTGGCGACGATCCAGGCATAAACAACAAATACCCACAGACCTAATGTTTTGGATATAAAAATGATAGATTTATATAAGAATTTTCTCATTAATTTTTATCAAGCCTTAACTGCCTAAATATATTACCGAATCGTTCAGGACCAATGATCAGCTTCACTGTACCCAGAGATCCAAGTATTGTTCCGAGAATCCCCGGTGCCATGACACTCTGGCCTGCAAGAAATAGACCCTTAACCGAGGTACGATTTAGTATTGAGGCTTCAAGCAGCTGATCCGCGGAACGAAGAACGCCATAGGCCGAACCTTGCGGGCTATTTACCCAGTCTCTGGTGGTAAGCGGGGTATAAGCGTCAAGTAGTTCGGCGCCGCGCAGCGGCCCGAATATGTCCTCCGCTTCACGAATTAGGCCCCAAGCTCTATTTTCTTTTTCCCTGACATAATCTCCACCCCGCCGGCCGGTTTTGGTGTGCTCCCATGTTTGCCAGCGTTCATACTGACCTGATGTCAGGATGGTCAGCAAATTTTTTCCATCCCGCTCACTTTCTCTTAGTTGATGGTATTTCAAATCGAGAATATTTCCATTTTTTCCCGTATCAATTTTAAAAATATTATAGGGTATGGCCTCGTGGGTTGAAGCATCTACACTGACATGGGCACCAAACATTCCACCGGTGTCAACCATTTTCGATACGAGTCTGCGATATGAGGGTTTGGCCGCACCATCCGGCAGCATATTGAGAACGACTTTCGGATGCACGGTGCCGATGACAACTGGCGATTTCAATACCGACCCCGACTTCAATTGAACGCCCTCGACAACGCGATTGTTCACAAGAATTTTTTCCACGCCATCACCTCGAATGATCTTGCCCCTGAGGGATTTTAGGCGTTCGGTAAAGGCATTGGCCATCTGGGCACTGCTGCATTTTAAGCGCCAGGATGAGAACAGGTACGTCGCCAGCACCATGTTGTGATAAAAAACAGGGCACGATTCCAGCGGGACGCCGATCCAGCAGCAAGGGATACCAAGAACTGCCCGCAGACCGGGAGAGCATTTCAAGTCAGTGAGAATGTCTCCGAACGGCTTCATATGCTCAAGCATCGAGACATCGTTTTGCCTTGAAAACAAAAAATCAAGGGTATGAATTTTTTCGCCATGCTGCCGTATGATTTTCATTATCACGCTGATCTGCCGGTCTTCGTCCGGAAAAGCCTTTCTCAAATTTTCTTCATAGGCATCAAAACCGTCTGGAAGGTCAAAAGTGAAGTCCTCGAAGATATATCGGTCGATGACGCCTTCGGCCCCCATCCTTTCTACCGGGATTCCCGCGGAAACACCCAGAAAATCGAACAGCCTTCGCAAGACCTGACCGTCATCGAGCGATCCCAAATAATGCACGCCGACGGCACAATCCAGCCCCTTGCGGGTGTAGCCGCGCATTAGTCCCCCGGGCAAAGGATTTTTTTCGATCACGGTCGTCTTGAACCCCGACTGAGCAAGGATGATGGCGGTCGAAAGACCACCCACACCGGATCCGATGACCAAGGCATTTTGTGAAGCAGATCTGTCTATTTCCATATGTGCACCGCCGCTATCCCAAAAAGTTTACCCGCCGCAGGGGGCGGCCAATATAATTGAAAATGAAACTTTAGCCTTGCAGAGTTTAACCAAAAGCGAACGATCGACGAATGTCGAATTAAGGAATTCTTTCTATTTAATTTCTTAAAGAGCTGAGCGAAGCGACATCCACAAATCGACAATCGTCATTCGTCATTTCAATGGTTGCCCTCCTATGATTTTCGTACAAAAGGATTAATCAGAATTCTCTGGGTAATAAGTCGCGTAAATGTACAGGTATTTCTTAAAAAATCAATAAACGGACGAAAATGGGAAATCCTTTCTTTGCCGGGTGCATAGCTGACACTGACCGGCACTTCGATAACGGGGAGTTTTTTCCATCCGGCTTTTACCAGGATTTCCACCTCAAACTGGAACCTTCTGGAGGTTACGTTCAAATTCAGCGATTCAGGCAGGGGATAGATTCTGAACCCGCTTTGAGAATCGGCCATCCGGGGTCCTCCCGAAAGCACTATCCAGAAATTGGAGAATTTGCGTCCAAACCGGCTTGTCCAGGGGGCTTTTTTATCCACCATACCCTGACGCATCCCCACAACCAGCGGTCGCTCATTTTCCGGAATCGCTTTCATCATATGCAGGGCATCTTGCGGATCATGTTGTCCATCCGCGTCAATCGTAATTGCCCAACCGGCAATTTTTTCAGCTTCGCTAAACCCGGTAATAAGCGCCGCTCCCTTGCCCCGGTTCTCAGTGTGCCGCAAGGGGTAAATGCCTGTATGGTTCCTGATTTTCTCAGAGCTGGAATCAGTTGAGCCGTCATCCACCACAAATACCGGCAAGTTGAGCTTCAGTGATTTTTTGACGACTTCATCAATCCCGTGCTCATGGTTGTATACCGGGATAATGACGGCAAATTTTCCCTTTTTGCCGTCATTTGGTGCATGTTTATTTTGGTCAGGTGGCATTTTCGATTTTTCTGTCAGACAAATCAGATTCTAAACGAGTTCCGGTAAAAACGCCATAGCCCAGGTCCCCGGGCCCATATGCACACCGGAAGTCAGAGACAGCGGTTGCAATACTATTTCAGCAGGCGGGTAGCTCGCTTTAATTTCTTTTTTGACCGTATCGTTGACCCAATCGCGATTATCGGAATACTCGAGCATGATAAACGCAGCGGATTCTTTATCGAAAGCGCCTTCAAGCTTTTCAAGTGCGAATTTAAGCTGTCCGTTGCGGCTTTTTACGGCCCCGACCTTCTTGGCTCCTTCGGCGGTCGGACTGATGATCGGTTTGACATGCAACAAATCGCCGAAAAATGCGCTGGACTTCGACAGCCTTCCGCCGGCCGCAAGATACTTGAGCTTGTCCAGGAAGACATATTCCTCACACTTTTCGACGGCTCTATGTGCAAAATTTATGACTGCATCCGGATCACCGGTTTGAGCCGAATACTTGGCGGTTGCGATCACCATCACTCCCAGGCGGCCGGATGCCGCCCCCGTATCAATGACGGTCAGGCGATCATCCGGATCATTTTGGGCCTTCCAATCGACGGCCACATCATAATTTCCGGTAAAGACAGATCCCACACAAAGATACAGCACTTTAGGGTATTGGCTTAAAACGCGCTGGAAGTACTGATGACGTTCAAATACAGAAGCCTGAGAGGTTGAAACCCGGACGTCCTGCCGCATGGTTTGGTAAAGCTCCTCGGGAGAAAAAAGGGTCTCCGGCAATGATTTTTCCCCGGCAATGATATAACTGTCTAAAAGGGTGAGGTCCAACTCACGGGAATCACCCCGGGTCACCGAGCCGGCCGCATCCGTCATAATATGGATGGCACCCCGGCGGCGCAACCTGGTGAAATCTTTTATTTGAGACCCGATATTGTCATCGGTCCAATGGACGACATCACCGAGAGATTCGATTTTTGCTTTGGCTTCGCGCGAATTGCTGGTATGTAAATGAACTTTCAAATAGTCCTTATGGGGGATGACCACCACGCTTTCACCGTACTGGTTGAATTGGCTGACTTTTTCTTCTGCGTTGTCATCATAATGGATGACCGTGTCCACACAGTAACCTTCTTCCATCTCCACCTGATAGGACGGCGTGAAATATCGTAGAAATCGGTCGAAACTCATTGTGTCGGCCGAGGAGACGCTTAAAAAACCCCTCCAAAAAAATGTACATCCCCAAAGCACCGGAATCCACAACGCCGGCCTGCTTTAACTTCGGCAACAGCTCGGGTGTCGATTTTACGGATTCTTCCAGCAGGTCGATGATTTTGGCAACGTATTCAGTTGTATTTTCAAAATCACTTTTATCCAAAAAATCAACCAATGTATCCAAAACGGTCAACATCGTTCCGGGCATCGGATTGCTGACGGCCTGCCAGGCCCGGCCTCTTCCGAATTTTGCAGCTTGAGCAAGGTTTTCACAAGAATCGGCGGTCAGAAATCCGGAAAAAAACTGAACCGCGATATTTCCTGAATTACCACGGGCAGACAGCAACAGTTTATGAATCGTATCATCCAGGTCTTTTTCTAAGTATCTCAGCGGCGTAAGACTGATTAATAAATTGCGTCCGGTATCTCCATCGGCAACCGGAAATACATTAATATCGTCAAGAACATCAGACCAGGCGGCCACCCGCTCGACACCTACAATATGCGCTTTTTGAAAATCCGGCCTCATTTAAAAAACCCCAGCGCTTTACGAATGTCCTGCGGTATTTCAAACATGATTTCCATTTCAGGATATTTTACGGCGACCTGTTCACTTCTTCCTTTGGCGCAAATCTGATTATTTTTCACCAGCCTTATTTTAAACTCAATCACGATTTTATATTGCGCTTCAATGCAAGTCGCTTTACATTTAAATTCATCACGATATCTTAAAGATACGATATGCTTGGTTGAGGTCTTCGTGATTGGGAAAAGATAATTTGTCTTTTCAAAATAATCGAAAAGATCCAAACCTGAGCTGGTGAAAAGCTCCGTTCGCGCAATATCAAAATATTTGAGATAATTACCGTGCCATACCATACGCAGGGGATCCAGATCATAAAAAGGGACCGTCAGATTTACCTCACAACAATTATGTTCAGCGCCATCCATCATCCAATGAGAACCCATCATAAAAGGTTAAAATTTTGACTGAGAAAATGAACTAAAACGAGCTAATCCGCCGGCAGTCCGCCGGCGGATCGATTTTAAAAATAGAGATAGAGCGAAGCGTTTCCTTAATTCTTGTCCGCCGTTCTTTGGCGGATTAGGTATTCCGTTATTCCTCTATACCAGCCTGTTGGATTTGGCGGCGGAAGCAAAGATAAGAATGGTAAACTAGAATTAACCATTATTTACATAAATATCAACTGATAAAATCAAAGCAGCAGCGCAACGATGAGAAGTAAGCGTGTTCACCATTGACCCGATCCTTATGCATTGAGTCCATCTTGAGATTCAGTCTAAAGTGTATACATTATAGTTCCGATAGAATGATAGTTAAATCAATATCATTTAATTATTAAATGTGAAACTAAGAGAGGAATGAATTTTTATGAGAAACCTTATTTTAATCGGTGTGCTGGTGATGCTGTTCGGATTTTCAGAGGGGGTGGTCGCACAGGATAAAGCACCGGCCACAGCCAAGTGCAACATGAAATTTAATCTCAAAGGGTGGTCCGTATTTTACAAAACGGCTGAAGGCAGCGGTCGGGTTACCTGCAATAACGGCGAGAAAACCAATGTGAAAATCAACGTCACCGGCGGAGGCCTCACCTTTGGCAAAATGGATATTCGCGACGGCAACGGCACATTCTCGGAAGTCATTAATATCAAGGAGATTTTCGGTGCATACGTGGCTGCAGAAGCCCATGCAGGCGCTGTCAAATCGGCCCAGGCCTCCGTTTACACGAAGGGGCAGATCTCCCTGGCCCTGACAGGTACCGGCAGGGGAGTCAATATCGGTATTGACTTCGGTAAATTAGAGATCACGAAAACCGCTAAGTGACGGCAGATCGTCATAGAATAAGTTTCTAAATTGATAGAACTTTTCAAAATGCCTGATATTTTCAGGTTTTCAACACATATCTAAGATCATCGGTTTTGTAGACGGTGATTGCTAATCTACACTTTTACCGGCTTTTCATTCTCGTTTTCTGTCAATTGTATATTTGTAGGTGTAATCTATAACTGAACTGCCGCCCTTTTTTCTTTTGGCTTGATCCATTTCTGCAAGGTTGCAAATAGCTGATCCAGATCAATGGGTTTGGTGACATGACAGTTCATCGCTTTTAAGGAGAAAGCCCTCAAGTCCCACCTGATCGGCCTGCTGCATGACCTCTTCCGGGCCATAAGCGGTCACCATAACGATGGGTGGGATTTTATTCAAGCTTGTAAGGTCTTTAATGCGCTTCGAGGCCCCAATTCCATCCATGCCCGGCATCTTCCAATCCATGATCACCAGCTCAAAGTGCATTTGGCTGGTGTTAACATCGATATATAAATCAATCGGTTGAAATGAATTCGCACCACTATCAAGGCATTGCTGGCTGGTCGAATGTCCAACATCGAATTTTGAAAGGGAAAATATGAGGAAACGGAAGACTTAAATATGGTTTTCGTTACGAGTATAAAAACAGATTAATTTGCCGAAATCTTCAGTGGAAAAATATATTCTCTCAAATCAATAAAGACATTGATATATGGCCTTAAAAAGTCTATATTATGTCATAATATAGTCCCAGGGAGGTGAACCTATGAAATTGAGCGAAGCAATCAAACCGGTCAGCTATTTTAAAAACCATATGGCCGAGGCAATCCGGCAACTGAATGAAAACCAAGGCACCATGATCATCACGCAGAATGGCGAGGCCAAAGCTGCTATCATAGACATCAGAGAGTTTGAGCAAATGCAAGAAACCATCGCCATGCTAAAACTCATTGCTCAGGGAAAAAAGAGTATGGCCGCAAAGCGTTTCCGACCGGCTGAAGATGTCCTGCGTGACCTTGAAGGCCGCATTGATCAAGAGTTAGACTGATGCATTACGTGGTTTTCATGTTGCAGGAGGCCGAGGATGACCTTGAGTCGATCTTTCGCTACATTCTCGGCTCCGGCAAACCTGGCGCAGCTAAGGATATGATCAGGCTTATTCGCAAAGCATGTGAAAGCCTTTCCCAGATGCCCGAGCGCGGCCATGTACCACCTGAGCTTGCCAGAGCCGACAATTACGAGTACCGGCAAATTATCGTCAAACCCTACCGAATTATCTACCAAGTAGTGGAATCTAGCGTTTTTATCTTTGGCATCATCCATGGCCGCCGCAACGTGGGTGAAGTTTTGAGGCAGCGATTGTTGATGTGATAGGGAATGTCTTCCGGATGCTCACGCAGTGGATGTACCGTAATCGGAAAAACCTTGAGCCGATACTACAGATCCTCCCGGAAACGGCCTTCACGCAATTCTTCTTCAAGAACGCGGTTGCTGGCGCGAAAACCCTGCAAGCTGCCTTGATCGTCTGTCACCGGCTGTCAGAAGTGCTCAATCCAGCGGATCTGTCCATCCTGTCTTTGAATGCGAAAAAGTTCCTCATTTATAAATTTGATTCGCTAATACAAAAGGACGAATCTCATGATTAAAGAATCACTCTCTTCGTCTGGTGAAATCACAACAATTTTTTAGTCATAAAAATCTGGCCTTTGTTGGATATCAATGTGCCCTAAAATTTGTGTTTTCTGACCATATCCGCGATAAAAATATAACCCATTGCCGATACAAATATCAAATTTCTAATAAAAATGCTAAGGAGGATGAATCTTCCAAATTTGGATTTTTCCTTCTTAAATAAAAAATCAACTTAAATTGGATGTAATGGCGTGATTACGCTGCCAAACACTGCTATGGTGGAGGATATATGCAATCTGTTGATACCCTTAAAAGAAAAATTGAATCGATTAACGAACGTGATTACGGTGCTTATCAATCATTATTAGGTGAATATAATTTTCAAAAATTTAGGCTTGTTATTCACCAGGTGCCTAAAGATCCTTACGCGCCTCCGCATACTGGAGTATACCGTATCAGAGTCAATAGGAAACATGACCATATCATTGATATGGAACTAGATTCGAAATTAATAGAAATCGCTTTTCGGGATTTTTTATCACGTTGTTTTTTCAATGCTTGTGCTGAGATTGGCAAAGGCAGACGTGGCACTGGTTTTAGTGGAATAATTACTATAAATAAACCTGGTCAATGTATTTTGGAAAGAAATTGTGTTGTTGTAGAAAATGATTTTATTGAAGTGCGGTGTTTTATTGGGTTGCCCGCTGCCGGACGAAAAGTTAAATCCTCTATAGCATATGAAATGCTTGTAAACGAATTGCCGGAAATCATAAATAGGTCACTATACAAAAAAAATATAGATCTTCAGGCATTAATAAATCACATTCATATTGCTGAAGACAGCGAATTTCTTCGTAGAGAAATTGAAGCAAACGGGTTTATTTCCTTTATTCCTGATAATGCCGTCCTGCCGCGGTCCAGTGGCGCCAGTGACAAACCCATGGATCAAAAAAAGGTAATTTTATTTAAATCACCACCAACACTTCAACAGGAATTTTACCTTCCGCACACGGGACAAATAAAAGGAATGGCCATCCCCAGGGGTGTAACGTTAATAGCAGGGGGTGGGTATCATGGCAAATCTACATTATTAGATGCGATAGAATTTGGCATTTATAATCATATTCCTGGAGATGGCAGAGAATTGTGCGTCTCTATTCCAGAAATGGTAAAAGTGAGGGCTTATAGCGGAAGATATATCAACAATACAAATATCTCTCCTTTCATAAATAATCTTCCTTTTAAAAAAGATACCCAATCTTTTACAACAGAAAACGCCAGTGGAAGTACTTCACAGGCAGCAAACATTATTGAGGCAATTGAAATCGGGGCGAAAGCATTATTAATGGATGAGGACACTTGTGCAACTAATTTTATGATACGCGATAAGAAAATGCAGCAACTTGTCGAAAAAAATGACGAGCCGATTACCACTTATATTGATAGAGTCAGGCAAATTTTGGAGGCTAAAAGTGTATCTACCATATTGGTATTGGGAGGAGCTGGTGATTATTTTGATGTAGCTGACCACGTCATTCAAATGAATCATTATAGACCCTTGGATGTTACACGAGAAGCACATCAAATAAGTAATGATTTCCGGGAAAAAAGAAAGCTAGAAGATGATGGAATGCCGTTTCACATAATTGAACGATGTCCTTTATTTGAAAGTATCGATCCACTCAATGAATATGGGAAAAAAAGCCTATTTGCTAAGGAGGTCAAAAGGATTAATTTTGGCCGCAATTCAATCGACCTGACTGATCTAGAGCAATTGATTGAACTGGCTCAAACTAAGGCGATATGTTTTGCGCTTGATTATTGCAAAAGATATATGAATAAAAAACGAACCTTGAAAGAAATCGTAGAGCGCGTTGTTAACGATATTGATATAAAAGGATTAGAAGTAATCAGTGAACAAATCAATGGAAATTTTGCTGCTTTTCGCTCCTTTGAAATGGCATTCGCCATGAATAGAATGCGTGGATTTATGGTGATACAAAAACCATAATCACTTCCACCAACGAAGCCGGCCATTGCAGCCTCGGTGTAGCGGTTGGTATGGCAGATCGCAAAAGGAGGCTAAACGTTTGAGATATAATGGTTCCAGAATGTCTGCGAAGTGAAATATAAAAAGCGCAAGGGCCAGTAGTTGGGGATCATTACAATCAAACTGGTTTGAATAATGCCCTCGAAACACCGATCCTTGCGCCATGTTTTTGATAACACTGGGGTTGATTACTTAATCGATGCCAATCGTTCGACCTTGAGGCTCTCGACAGGCTATCTTATGGACACCAACTTATAATAAAATCCCGCCTCGGGCAAATCCGCCTGAGGCGGACTCGAAGTGGCCTAAAATTTCGATCCCGCCATTAAAATCAATATTGACAATAAAGCCAACTTTCGCTATCCGGATGATTTATGATTCCGTTTAATTGACGCCTCAATATGTTGGGCTGTCTTGTCGCGGCATAGATTCAGCCAAGAAGGAAGCTGAAACTGATACACAATTCACCAGTTTCGATTCATCTGATTTGAAAAAGCAACTTCTTATCTTTAACCCCTGCGGCGTAGCCTTGGGAGATCCGTTGGTTGATGCCTATCTGAAAGCCAACATGGCCGACCGGGTTGCCGCCTTCGGTGGCTGGGCTGCATCGCGTTAAACCGCGCGGTAGATAAAACCACGGCTGAAGACATCATTGAACGATATGCCGAAGTTGTCGTGACGCCGGACTTCGAGCCGGGGGGTAATAGAAGTATTTGCTAGCAAATAAAATCGGCAACATCGCAAAAATCCCTTTTTTCTGGTTCAAAAAGCACTGGTCAATGGAATTAAAAAGATGGAATTAGAAAACACTGATCCCGCTATCTACTCACTGCTTGAGAAAGAGAATTTGCGACAGCAAGAAACCATCAATCTCATTGCCAGTGAAAACTTTGTAAGTCGTGCTGTTTTAGAAGCAACAGCATCAGCGTTAACAAATAAATACAGTGAAGGTTACCCGAAGCGGCGGTACTATCAGGGCAATGATATTATTGATGCCATCGAAATCATTGCAATTGAGCGTGCCAAAAAGCTTTTTGGTGCCGAGCATGCCAATGTGCAGCCATACTCGGGCAGCCCCGCCAATGCGGCGGTTTATATGGCATTTTTAAATCCGGGAGATATATTTATCGGCTTCGACCTCGCGTGCGGCGGCCATCTTACCCATGGCCATCCCGTTAATTTTTCGGGTAAAACATACAAAGCCGTCAACTATAGTGTAAATAAAGATACCGAAAGAATTGATATGGATGAAGTCCGAGGGTTAGCAATTAAGCACAGACCAAAGATGATCGTATCCGGACTCACAGCTTATCCGCGTCAAATCGATTTTGGCGCATTTCAGAAAATTGCGGAAGAGATCGGCGCAATACATTTTGCGGATATCAGTCATATCGCCGGTTTGATTGCCGGTGGGTCTCATCCGAGTCCATTTCCGTTTTGCGATGTTGCCATGACAACAACCCACAAAACAATTCGTGGCCCGCGCGGTGCAATTATTCTATCTAAGATAAAATATGCGAAGCAAATCGATCGGGCAGTATTTCCGGGTAGCCAGGGCGGTCCGCATGATCATGTCACGGCCGCCAAGGCCGTTGCATTAAAGGAAGCGCTTTCGGAAGACTTCAAACTCTATGCTAAAAATATAACTGAAAATGCCCAAGCCCTGGCTGGTGAGCTAACATTCAGGGGAATCAAGCTTGTCACAGGCGGAACCGACAATCATATGATTTTGATCAACCTGCTGCCTTTTGGAATCGGTCTGGGTAAACCCGCTGCGGTCGCATTAGAAAAGGCGGGTATCGTCACCAACGCCAACACGGTTCCGTATGATCCTAGTACACCATTTAAACCATCCGGGATAAGGATTGGCACTCCGGCCCTTACCACCCGTGGAATGAAAGAAAACGAAATGGCCAAAATCGGCAACTGGATCGCTTCCATTATCGAAGATCCGGACAACCGGGACTTGCAGAAGAACATAAGAAAAGAAGTAGGACAGTTATGCGGGGAATTCCCGATTCAGCCGGTATAGGCTCTTATTGGGATTGTTTTAACAAATATTTCGCCTCAGAAAATCTGGTCCTCCCTCCGGGCTGTAGGCCCTACGGGCCGGAAGCTGGGCCAGGTCAGAGGCAATCGGCTATGCAATAAGAGATTAATCGAGGGAGGTTGAGCCGGTTTTGCCGGTTGTCCGGCTTTGCCCGTTTATCTGTTTCCGTCGGCCTTGCTGAAGCGTAAAAATGTCATATCCAAACAAAAGGAAAACCATATATGAAATAATTATCAAGCTTAACTTAGGCGAATTAGCCTTTTATGTCCTCCAATAACCGGCCAACCGGTAACCGGCAAAACCGGCTCAACGGGCGAACCTTTCTCAAAAATAATCGGTGCTTGGCCCCTTTTCAGGGGATTCGACAAAGGTGAGCCCTCCGGACCCGGATCTTTACTTTATGTATTTTTCAACCCTACAGGCCGTCAACTTAAACGGTGGGATCTTGGAGTGAGGGTCCAGTTCATCGCGTGTGAGTCTATTCACGGGCGACTCGCTGTAATGAAACGGCATAAACAGATCGCCGGGCAGGACTTCTTCACTGACTCTCAGCCGGGTATCGATCTGTCCTTGCTGCGAGGCGATCTTTACGCGCTGACCATCTTCTAAATCCAACTTTGTTACATCATCTGGGTGAATCAGCACATAGGATTGATTGGCAAAATCCGTCAGCGCTCTATTGCGCCTGGACATCGTGCAAGTATGATACTGGTAGAGGATTCTGCCCGTGTTGAGCAGGAAAGGATAGTCTGGTGTCGGTTTTTCGGTTTGCGGAACGTAATCTACCGGGTTCAGGATTGCCTTGCCGCTCGGTGTATTAAATTTATCTAAAAACAGGGTGCTGGTTCCCGGATGGTCTTTTTTCGGGCACGGCCACTGGATGCCTTCAAACTCGATTCTGTCGTAGGAAATACCCGCCAATATCGGTGTCACGGCGGCGATCTCATTAAAAATTTTGGATTCATCCCGATAGGGTTTCATGGGACAGCCCATCCGTTTGGCGACCTCCCAGAGCACCTTCCAATCCTGCCGGGCTTTTCCGGGCGGGTCAACGGCCTTTCTCACACGGCCCACCCGTCGGTCGCTGTTCACGAAGGTGCCGTTTTTTTCTGCGAAAGCAACACCCGGCAGGATGACATCGGCGAAGACAGTGGTTTCGGTCGGGAAAATATCCTGCACAACCAAAAATTCCATCCGCTCGAGAGCCTCCCGCGTATGATTCTGGTTGGGGTCAGTCAATATCGGGTTTTCGCCCATGATATACATGCCTTTTATCTTTCTGTCGTGGGCTGCTTGCATAATCTCGACGGTCGTCAGCCCGATTCTGGCGGGAAGCGCTTCATAGGGAAAATTCCAGACCGCGGCAACTTTTTTGCGATTTTCGTCATCCGTGACCGGAATATAGCCCGGGTAAATGAGAGGCGAACACCCCACATCCGATGCCCCCTGGACGTTGTTTTGTCCCCGGGGCGGATTTAAGCCGGCACCGGCTTTGCCGATTTGTCCGGTAATCAGACACATATTAATCAGTGAAAACACGCTGTGGGTTCCGGTAACCTGTTGGCTGATTCCCATGCCGGTTGCAATCAGCGCTCTATTTGCCCGGGCATAGAGCCTGGCGGCCGCCTGAATCTTGTCCGGATCAATTCCGGTGATTGTCGACACCTTTTCAGGCGGGTAATTCGAAGCTAGTTTTTTAAGTTCTTCAAAAGCCTGCAGACCGCCTTCAATTCGATTGATGATAAAATCTTTATCAAACAGGCTTTCGTTGATAATGATGTGAATGAGTCCATTGAGCAGAGCCACGTCGGTGCCCAGCCGGGGCTGCAGCCAGACCTCCGAATACTTCACCAACGGTGTCCATTTGGGATCAATAATGATGAGTTTAGCACCATTGACGACGCCGCGTTTAACAAAGGTGGCGGTCACCGGGTGGGTTTCGATCATATTATTACCGACGACCAGTATGCAATCGGCTGTCTCATATTCTTCGATCGAGTTGGATCCGGCGCCATCTCCCAAAGAGCGCAGCATGGCGGTAACGGTCGACGCATGACAGAGCCTGGTGCAGTAATCCACATTATTGGTTCCAAAGGCGGTGCGAATAAATTTTTGAAAAATATAATTATCTTCGTTGGTACATTTGGCCGATGCATAACCTGCCAGGGCTTCATTGCCGTATTTTTCCTTGATGGTATTAAAATTAACAGCAATATGATCCAGAGCTTCGTCCCAGCCGGCCTCG
Source organism: uncultured Desulfobacterales bacterium (assembly GCA_945787595.1). The sequence goes on from CALZJV010000108.1 coordinate 15,669, forward strand.
ACGAATTGACCCTTGCGTTTAATTAAAGGCTGGATCAACCGGTCCTGGCTGCCGACAAATTCATAGCCAAAGCGCCCCTTTATGCAAAGCCTTCCATCATTGGGTTTCACGCTCTCCACCCCATTGGCGCGGACAATCCGATTATTTTTTACTACCAGTTCGATCTGGCACCCCACACCGCAGTAAGGACAAAGGGATTTAATGTGTTTATCCGCCGTTGCGGATGTGAGAACATCCCGGTTGGGTTTTTCAACTATCGCACCGGTGGGGCAAAGCTGAATGCACTCGCCACAGCCATCGCATTCTGATTCGCGCCAAACGCCGAATCCACCGATAACATAGGAAGTGATTCCGCGATTGGCAAAAGACAAAACATTTTTACCCTGCACCTCATCACAGGCCTTAATGCACCGAAAGCATTTGATACATTTAGAAGCATCGTAGGTGAGCAGCGGTGAGCTGTCATCAACCGGGAACCCGAGTGATTTCCAGAGAGAAGGAAATTGCCTATTCGCCGGATCATCCAGGCCGTATCTGGACACAAGCGTTTTGAATTCATCTTCATAGCTTAAATCGGAAGCTTCGTTATGTTCGGATAACAAATAATCCAACAAATATCGGCGGATTTCTTCCAATTCCTCATCAAAGGCCGTTACCTCCATCCCGTCCGAAACCGTCACCGTACAAGCGGCAATCAGCCCGCTCATACCCTTTATCTTGGAGATACATAAGCGGCAGGCACCGGTCGGTGTCAGTTTGCGGTGATAACAGAGGCTGGGAATCAAAATATTATTTTGCCGCGCCACTTCCAGCAGATTATTACCGGTTCCGGCGATGATTTTCTTTCCGTCAATTTTAATGGTTGCCATATCGTTCATATAATAAATCCGCCCCGATAAGAAGTTCATTCAGGGTTTTAAATTGAAAGTAATTTGTGAGGTTAAAGGTCCGGCGGATTAATTATAGACCTCGTTGAATAGTTTACTGGTTGAATGGTTGATTGGGTAAATTATACTCATAATTTCAGAATGTTACGATTGTTGAAACATGAAGTGTCCAATTATTTTGCAAATATGGCATAAATCCATATTTACAACCACTTAACCAATCAACTAATCAACTAATCAGCTATATCTGAATTAGTGTTTTGCTCTAGTTCATTGCGAAAGTAGCGTATGGCACTTTTAATCGGCAGAACCGGGGATTGGCCTAGGGGGCACAATGATGTTTTGGCCATGAGCTCCGCTTGCTCGAGCAATGCATCAATGCCGGAACTATTGGTGTCGTGCCCGTCGGTGATAATCTTTTCCAATAAAATGAGCAGTTGGCGCGTACCCACGCGGCAAGGCACACATTTGCCGCATGATTCGTGTCCAAAAAAACGTAGGATCGAATGCAGCATATCAAGGATGGATTTATCTTCGGCCATCACAATGATCGCGCCGGAGCCCAAAACAGCGTCTTTTTCCTGTAAGGATTCAAAATCCATGCTGACATCTAAAAATGATTCCGGTGCGAAGGTTCCGGCGGCGCCCCCGATCAACGCAGTTTTAAACTTTTTATTGTCTTTTATGCCACCGGCCAAAATATAAACAAGTTGCTTGAGACTTACGCCCATTTCGACTTCAAAATACCCGGGGTTGTTCACATCACCGCTAATAGTGAATATTTTTGTCCCGGGAGATTGATGGGTCCCGATGCTTTTGTACCAATCGGCCCCATTCAGAATGATGGTGGGAATATGGGACAGTGTCTCGACATTGTTGATCAAGGTGGGCATATCGAATAAGCCCTTTTCGGCCGGATACGGAGGTTTGATCCGCGGATAGCCTCTTTTACCTTCGATGGATTCGAGCAGGGTAAATTCTTCGCCGCACAGATATGAACCGCCCCCCAGCTTGACTACAATTTCCAGTGAATAGCCGGAATCCAGAATATTATCACCCAGGAATCCACGTTCCCTAGCAATTTCAAGGGCTTTGCGGATCATATCCACAGATTTGTAGTATTCGCCGCGAATATAGATATAGCCTTTTTTAGCGCCGACGGCATAAGCCGCGATGATCATTCCCTCGATCAACAGATGCGGATCTGCCTCCATGATGATACGATCCTTGAAGGTTCCGGGCTCACCTTCGTCTGCGTTGCAGACAATATAGCGCATGCATTCAAGCAGAACACAGGATGCTTCACTGGTGAATTTCTTTTTCAATCCTGTCGAAAATCCGGCACCGCCTCTGCCCCTCAAACCGGATTGGATCAACTCGTAAATGATCTTGTCGGGAGGCAATTGCAGTGCTTGCCGTAACGCTTTATAACCATCCGCCGCAATATAGTCCTCGATTCTCTCAGGATTGATTTGCCCCGCATTTTTTAATGCGATTCGGTGTTCCAGCATCACCCTTTCTTTCTCCTCGAACTATTTCGTTTATTCCGATATTTATGGAGAATGGTCCTAACCTTTTTCGCGTTCAGATTCCCATAATACACCTCATCGACCGATAGGCCCGGTGCGGTATCACATTGTCCCAGACACTCTGTTGTTTCCAGCGTGAACAAACCTTCTGCGGTCGTCCCACCGCTATCGATGTTAAGATTTTTGCGAAGTTCCACCGAAATAGCGTTCGAGCCGGCCATCTGGCAGACCGGCGATTTACATATTCTAATTATGTGTTTTCCCCGGGGCGCTAAACTAAACAGGGTGTAATAGCTTACCACCCCGTATATCGAGCTGTATGGCACATTTAAATAATTAGCAATCATTGTCAGGTCTTTTTCTGACAGATAATGACGCGTATTATGGTTCTGAAATTCGTGCAGTATATGAAGCACGTTTTCCATTAAGGGGGGATACTTATGTAGAATATCTGTTTTGTTCATGGCGGAGTATTAAAAGCAGAAAAATAAGATCGAATAATAATTATAAAGAGCAATTTTAATGCGGTCTATGTGAAAATGCCGGATTGGTAATCGGATTTTGCAGCAGCCTGGGACATGAAAGGCTCAGATAAGCAGAAACGACAAATGCTTGAATATCAGATGTAAGATTGTTAGTCAAGGTTTGATCTTTCAATGATTTGGTCATTTAAGGCGGGTCATCCGAGGATCA
>CALZJV010000109.1 GCA_945787595.1 uncultured Desulfobacterales bacterium
ATGATGATTGACGAATTGTGGATGTCGCTCTCCGAGGCGTAGGCGCTACAACCCCTACGAGCCGGAGGCTTCGCTCTGCTATTTTTAGCAAATAAAATATAAAGAATTCCTTAATTCGACATTCGTCAATCGACCTTCGACATTTGTCAGGGTTGAGTTTCTTTTTCGATTAGACCGGCCGTTTATTTTTGGTCCGGCGGCTGGGCTGACACCTGATACCCGAAACCTTGAACAGATTTGATCTATGGCAGAGCCGATCACCTCTGACCTGGCCCTGAAGACCAGGTTTTCGATATTGAATAAAACGAAGATTTTCCAGTTTAATGCATGAATTAATCGTAATAAATGAAGGTTCCCCGCAGGACAGCTGACGGGGTATCGGGCTATAGGTATAATGTCCATTATATCGCAGCAAGCTGCGGGGAATTAGACCCTAAAAAAATTGTCTGTGTCTGTCCGTGTGGGTCTGCCTGCCCAATGAAATCTCTGTTGCCCTTATTTCATCGGGGTGGCTAATTAAATCAACCCAGCAAATCCAAGGCAGTGCGGCAATGAACTTCAACGCCAAGTGAAAGTATATCCTCGTTAAAGTCAAAGCGTGGATTATGGACCGGCACAAACGCTTCACGTCCGACGCCGAGAGCATAAAAGCAGCCCTTGGTTTGCTGGAGAAAATAGGACATGTCTTCTCCACCCATTGTACGTTCAGGTTCAACGACGTTTTCTTCCCCGACGACTTTTTGGGCGCATCGCCGGACCACCTCAGCCATCGAGTCGTCATTGATGGTCGGTGGGTACCCCTTGGCAAACGCCAACTCAAACTCCGCTCCCATTGATTCGCATACGCCACGCACTATTTTTTCGAGGCGCTCTGCCCAGGAGTTCCAGATATCAAGATTAAATGTTCGGGTGGTCCCGCTCAATTTAGCCTCACCAGGAATGATATTAAAAGCCGTTCCCGCATGAAACATACCGACGGTGACCACGGCGGGCTCCTGGGGATTCATGTGCCGACTGGATATGCGCTGCAGGGCATTGACCACCTGGGTGCCCACTTCCAGCGAGTCAATGCACAAATGCGGCATAGCGCCATGCCCGCCTCGACCGATAATCTTGATATCGAAGCGATCCATGGCCGCCATAAACGGACCGGATCGCACTCCGATGGTGCCCCCTGGAATTTCCGGCCAAACATGGCAGCCGATGGAATAGTCGACTTTGGGATTATCCAGGACGCCTTCATCAATCATGGGCTTGGCCCCTCCGGGTCCCTCCTCGGCAGGTTGAAAAACAAATTTAATCGTTCCGTTGAGCTCGTCCTTGATCTGGTTCAATACGCTTGCAGTCACCAGCGCCATCGCTACGTGCGCGTCATGGCCGCAGGCGTGCATCACCCCTGGATGGGTGGAGGCAAATGGCAGACCGGTCTCTTCCGTCAGTGGAAGGGCATCCATGTCGGCCCGGATCAACAGTGTCGGTCCGGGCCGATCCGTTTTTAACAAACCCACAACCCCATAGGTGGCGATTCCCGATTGAATTTCCAGTCCCTCTTTGCTTAAATATTCTGCCACATAGGCAGATGTCTTCTTTTCCGTATATGCGGTTTCCGGAATTCGATGCAGATCTCGACGGGTATTAATGACCAATTCTTTGTGTTCACTGACCAGTTGACGGATATCCATCATAACAACTCCTCTTGCAATTAAAGGCTTAATTTGTAACAAACCACTTCAGACAAGCTTGTTTCCAGCATGTAAATTAGCTGAATATGGCACATTTGCACACTTTGTATCAATGAAAAAAAGAAGAAAACAGTTGACAATTCGCCTCATTTGACCGCAACATCCCTCACACGAAAAATTCGGATAGCGCTATAATGAAAGTATTACCCAAATTGAGTATCGTTCAATTAGGGTATTAGAATAAAGATTTCAAGAAAGCATTTGCACGTTCGCATTTTCAGGGAGTTTAAGATGACGGTAGCTTTTATGGATGGTCGGGTTATTGTGGGTGACGGCCGCATACTTGATCACGCAACGGTTCTGGTGAAAGACGGAAAAATTCTGAAAATAGCGCAAAACAGCATGAACATTCCGAAAGATACCCAAACAATACCTTTAGACGGTCAAACTCTTCTGCCTGGCTTCATTGATGCCCACATCCACATCTGTATGGACGGAAGCCCGGATCCTGTGGCTGCCGGATTGACTGAGTCACCAACAATTACAACACTGAAGGCAGCCGAGTCTGCCCGACGCACGCTGATGGCAGGCGTTACTACCGTCAGAGATATGGGCGGCAAAGACGGCATTGACTTTGGTCTGAGGCAGGCAATCGATTCCGGGTTGATACCCGGTCCCAGAATGCTGATCAGCGGCCGGTTAATCTGCATGACCGGCGGGCACGGCTGGCAAGTTGGTCTGGAAGCCAATGGCCCTGATGAGGTCAGGAAAGCCGCTCGCGAACAGATCAAAGCCGGGGTCGATATTGTAAAGCTTATGGCCACCGGGGGTGTTTTAACCCCTGCGGTTGAACCAGGCAGTGAACAGCTCACTGAAGAGGAGCTTCGTGCGGGCGTTGAAGAGGCTCACAAGGCCGGCAAAAAAACAGCGACCCACGCCATGGGAACCCGGGGGATACAGAACGCCCTGCGCGCCGGAATCGACAGCATCGAGCACGGCGTTTACCTGGATGACGAAACCGTTTCGATGATGATGGAGCGGAATATTCCCCTTATCCCAACCATTTCAGCCCTTTATAACATTGAAACCAAAGGGACTGAAGCTGGAATTCCAGCTTTTGCGGTGGAAAAAACACTGAAGGTCAAACCTTTCCACATAGAAAGCATTCGCATGGCCAGGGAGGCAGGCGTTTTGGTTGCCGCCGGAACGGATGCCGGCACACCATTTAATCTGCACGGTGAAAATCTGGGTGAAATTAAATTGCTGGTGGATTATGGTGGATTTTCTCCCATGGGCGCCATTATGGCCGGCACCTGTATCGCAGCCCGGGTTTTGGGACTGGAAAAGGAACTGGGCACCGTGGAAGAGGGAAAAGTTGCCGATTTGGTGCTGGTTGAGGGAAATCCACTGGATAATATCGATGTTTTGCTGAACCAGGAATCCATTTGCCTGGTCATGCAAGGGGGAAAAATCGTAAAAGGGGATATTTCTTAATCATTAACTTTTAACAATAAGGAGGAGGAGAATGAAAAGAACCAATTCATGTTTCGGAAACCTGTTGTTTGTATTCATGCTCATGGCAGCGCTGGCATTAAGCTTCACCCCTATCGAAGCCCGCGCCGACATCAAGGAAATTATCATCGGAGTCGGAGTAGATGCCGATACGCTAAACCCTCAGGAACAGACCACAACTCTGTTTCAAAACTGGTGCGATTTAATCTACGGCAATTTTGTCTATCAAGACCCGGAAGGCAAACTCCACCCTCGCCTGGCAACCAGTATGGATGTATCGGATGACGGTCTCACCTGGACCCTCCACCTGCGCAAAGGCGTCAAATTCTCTGACGGGACCGCTTTTAATGCCGACGCCGTCAAGTTGACCTGGGATCGCATTCTGGATCCGAAAATGCGGGTGCCGCTGCGGTTTGCCCTCGGCATGGTGAAAGAGTGTGCGAAAATAGACGATCATACCGTGGCGCTAAAACTCAAATACCCATTTGCGCCCCTGGGACCGACCCTTTCCATGTCGCTGGCCTCTCCCATCAGCCCGGCAGCCCTGGAAAAATACGGTGAAGATGTGCGCCAGAATCCAGTGGGCGCCGGGCCTTACGTTCTGAAAGAATGGGTCAAAGGGGACCGCGTCGTGATGGTTCGCAACGAAAATTACTGGGGGGAAAAGCCGACCGTGGCCAAAATTACATGGAAGGTTGTTCCTGAAGCCGCCACACGCGAAGCCATGCTGAGAGCCGGTCAGATCCAGATTTGCTATAAGCCTTTGCCATCCAATGTCGCCGCCCTCCAGGCCGATTCGAACATCACCGTGGAAATGCCCCTTGACACCCGAACCATCTTCATGGGGCTAAATTGCCAGAAAGGGGTGACGACCGATAAAAAAGTCCGCCTGGCATTCAACTATGCCGTGGATAAAAAGGCGATCGTCAAAAAGATCCTGTTCGGCACAGCCGAGCCCATGGTCGGGCCGGTTTCGCCGAAAGTGTTTGGTCACTTTAAAATGGACCAACAGTATGACTACAATCCGGAAAAAGCCAAACAGCTCCTGAAAGAAGCCAACTTCGATTTTTCCAAGACAATTCAGATGCGCACGCCCAACGGACGTTATCTGTTTGACAAACAGGTTTCCGAGGCGATCCAGGCCTATCTGCAAGCCATCGGTGTCAAAGCCGAGCTGCGCACCTATGACTGGCCGACTTATGTGGCCGGACTGCTGAAACCCCTTGAAGAAACAGAGCTCGAAGTCTTTTTGTTGGGCTGGGGTCCGCTCATCCTGGATGCAGACATGGGCCTCTATGGCCAGTTCACCTGCGAAGTAAATCCCCCCAAAGGACTGGGATCGGCTTTCTACTGCAATCCGGAGTACGACAAAGTCATGAAAGCCTCCCGCGAAGAGCAGGATTCGCAAAAGCGGTTGGCACTTCTCAAACAGGCGTCTGAGATTGTCTGGGCCGACAGTCCCTGGATTTGGCTGCATGTGGAAAAATTTGTGATTGCCTACTCGAGCAAAATCAAGGGGATGGTGGTAACGCCTACCGAAAAATTCTATCCGCATTACATCACGATGCAGTAATCTAAACTCAAGAACCGGAGCCGGGGTATTCAGCTGCCCCGGCTCCTTATTTCGCAGCGGAACTATAACAGCAGTAAAGATCCGGGTCCAGCTTCCGGCCCGTAGGCCTACAGCCCGGAGGGAAGACCAGGTTTTCGATATTGAATAAAATTAAAAGCTTTTTTCACCGACCCGATGAAATAAGTACAACAGAGATTTCATTGGGCAGGCAGAGCCGCAAAGTGCGCAGAGAGTTTTTATCTTATGTTTGCCGTTGAGAGGACGGTAAACATAAAGGACAATCCGCCTCAAAGGTAAGGAATTACTTATGCGTGACGGATTGAAATTAGCACGCGATGCTATTGCCCGAAGGGTGTGTGTTTTTAACTTTCTGCCCTCTCAGCAGAAAGTTAAAGAAAAGTTCCTCTGCGATCTTTGCGACTCGAGCGAAGCGGGCGGTGAATCCATGTCTAAACAATAATGAACTTATCAATAAATCCAACATGTTAAACTATGTCCTGAAACGATTGTTCTCCACCATTCCGGTTCTCATCGGGATATCGCTGCTGCTTTTCTTCATGCTGCGCATGCTGCCTGGTGATCCCGCCCAGGTTCTGGCAGGACAAATGGCCTCACCGCAAGAGATTGAAAACATCCGGCATCAGCTCGGACTGGATCGTCCGATCCACCTTCAATACATCTCTTTTCTCGGGCGCTTGGCCAAGTTGGATCTGGGCCGTTCAGCCCGAACCCAGAATCCGGTCATTGAAGAAATCTGGGCGCGCTTACCGAATACCATGCTGCTGGCGGTCATCGCCATTGCCCTTGCCTGCATTTTCGGAATCCCGGCCGGCATCATTTCTGCAGTCAAACCCTACAGCTGGATCGACTATTTCGTGTCCATGTCCGCCCTTTTCGGCCTTTCAATGCCCGTATTCTGGCTGGGCTTGATGCTGGTGGTCGTATTTTCAATCGTTCTGAAATGGTTGCCCGCCGGGGGAACCGGCAGCTGGCAACATGTCGTTTTACCTTCGGTTACCCTGGCGGCCTTTGTCGTTGCGTTTATTGCCCGCATGACCCGCTCTACCATGCTGGAAACACTTTCCCAGGATTTTACGACAACAGCCCGGTCAAAGGGACTCCGGGAGAGGGTAGTTATCATAAAACATGCGCTCAAAAATGCGCTGATCCCGATCATCACAGTGGTCGGTCTTCAGTTTGGGTTGCTACTGGGCGGAGCTGTCTTGACCGAAACGGTTTTTGCCTGGCCCGGTTTGGGTCGTCTCATCGTAGATTCTATTCTGGCGCGGGATTACCCCATGATTCAGGGAGCGATTCTCATATTCGGATTGCTTTACATCCTTGTTAATTTGGTCGTTGATCTCCTTTACGCCCTGGTGGACCCGAGGATCCGCTATGACTGATGGCGTCGATAGTCCACTGCAGCGCAAATGGGCCAAACTCAGGCGCAACAAAGCCGCTTTGTTTGGTGGTATTCTGATTATAATATACCTGACGAGCGCCCTGTTTGCACCGATCCTATTCAGGGGAAATCCGTCCGCGCCCAACCTGATGATTTCACTGGAATCTCCCTCGGTCGATCAGCTTCTGGGTACCGATGAGCTGGGCCGCTCGATCCTAGGACGCATTATTTATGGTTCGCGGATATCCCTGCTGATTGCCGTGGGTGTGGTTGCCGTCGGCATGATTATCGGCATTCCCTTGGGTCTGGTATCCGGATACTATCGAGGCAATGTCGACTTCATCATCCAGCGCGCCACGGATACCATGCTGGCGTTTCCGGGTTTTTTGCTGGCCCTGGCCCTTGTGGCCGTATTGGGGGTGGGGCTTAAAAACACGGTGATATCGATTGGCATTAGCATGATTCCTTTGTATATTCGGCTAGTTCGGGGCTGTGTCTTATCAGTAAGAGAAGAAGTTTACGTGGAAGCAGCCAGGGCGGTCGGCACGCGGGATGTGATGATTTTGATCAGACATATCCTGCCTAACGTTATGGTTCCGATCACCGTCCAAACAAGTTTGAGCATGGGTACCGCGATTCTATTTGCCGCCGGTCTGGGCTTTCTCGGCATCGGTGTGCAACCGCCCACACCTGAATGGGGCTCAATGCTCGGTTCCGCCCGGTCATATCTTTTCCATGCACCCCATGTAGCAACCTTTCCCGGTATCGCCATCTTCCTGGCGGTGCTAAGCTTTAACCTTCTGGGAGACGGTCTGCGCGATGCCCTCGACCCGAGGTTTAAGATATGAATGAGATACCGCGGCCCCTGTTGCAAGTCCGCAACCTGAATACGCGTTTTCATACCCTGGACGGAGTGGTTGACGCGGTGGATGGGGTTGATTTTGAAGTTTACGGTGGAGAAACATTAGGGTTGGTCGGGGAAAGTGGCTGCGGCAAGAGTGTTACCGCCCTGTCCGTTTTACAGCTTTTGCGCTGTCCGCCGGCTGAAATCCAGGGTCGCATACTTTTCGAAGGCAGAAACCTGCTGGAGCTGAACCGCGAGGAAATCCGAAAAATCAGGGGCAACGACATCTCGATGATCTTTCAGGAGCCCATGACCTCCCTGAATCCGGTTTTAAGGATCGGAGAGCAGATTGCCGAAGCCGCCAGGCTGCACAAGGACATGAATCGGCAGGAATCCTGGAGGTGGGCGGTAGAAATGTTGCGAATGGTTCAGATACCGGGACCGGGCTCCCGCAGCCGGCAATATCCTCACAAATTCTCCGGTGGAATGCGGCAGCGCGCCATGATTGCCATGGCCCTTTCCTGCAACCCGCGGCTGATTTTGGCGGATGAACCGACCACGGCCCTGGATGTGACTATTCAGGCCCAGATTATGACCCTTATGCAGCGTCTCAAAGAAGAGTTTAAGACCGCGATCGTGTTGATCACCCATGATCTCGGTGTCATTGCAGAAATGGCCAGCAGGGTGGTTGTCATGTACGCCGGTAAGGTGGTGGAGGAAGCACCGGTCAAAGAGCTCTTTAAAGATCCCCGGCACCCATACACCCGGGGTCTGCTGGGATCGATACCGGTTATCGGCCGCAAAGAGCAAACCGGTCGGCGGCTTCAGGAAATTACGGGCATTGTGCCCAGTCCGGCGCAAATGCCGCAGGGATGCCGATTCCATCCCCGATGCGGCAAAGTAATGGACCGCTGCCGCCGCAAGAAACCGCCAATGACCCATTTGGGGCGGCACAGACGGGTCAGCTGCTGGCTCGAGGTGGAATGATTAAAATGGAACCCAAGGTGTCAGGTTTCAGGTGTCAGCCCAGCCGCCGGCCAAAAAAACGGCCAGTCTGATCGGAAAAGAAACTTTGCAGTTTTGAATCTGTTGTTTTTAATTGTGGGGGCGGTTTTTAACCGCGATTGTCCGGGTAAATCGCGGCTTAAAGCCGCTCCCACCAACCATTAATCACAGCTTAAAGGGTATTGAATTAAATGTAGTTTCACACGAGCGCCGCCGCTGGCCGCGAGCGTCCAGTCTGATCGTAGAAGAAACTGAACGAAATGCAATTTTATTTTTCTGACAGGATCAACTGGATGGACAGGATATAACCATACTTAACAAAAAAAATCCTGTCTAATTAAATGTAGTTTCATAAGAGCATCAAAGGTGCTAAGTTCTGAAACCCGAAACCTGAAACCTGAAACCTATGATTTGCGGTATCCTGAAATTTGTACCTATTCTTTTTTATTCTGAAATCTGAAATCCAAAATCGACAATGGCTCTATTAGAAGTTGAAAATCTGAAGAAATATTTTCCCATCAAAAAGGGAATTTTTTCCCGTACCGTGGGAGAGATACGGGCGGTGGATGGAATCAGTTTCACTATAAAGCGGGGAGAAACCCTGGGTCTGGTAGGGGAAAGCGGATGCGGCAAGACCACTGTGGGCCGCACCATATTGCGCCTGATTGAACCCACAGCCGGCCGGGTGAACTTCAACGGTGAAAATCTGCTTGCATTGGACGGCGAGGAACTCCGAAACCTGCGGGCCTCGCTTCAGATTATCTTTCAGGATCCCTTCTCTTCCCTGGATCCCCGAATGAATGTGGGTCAGATTATTGCCGAACCGATCCGAAACCACATGAAGATTTCTAAAACAGAAATTCAGCAGCGGGTGGCAGATTTGATGGAACGCGTCGGCCTTCACCCGGAACAGATAAGCCGGTATCCCCATGAGTTTTCAGGCGGACAGCGACAGCGGATCGGCATTGCAAGAGCTCTGGCCTTAAACCCCCTGGCAATTATCTGTGACGAACCGGTTTCAGCCCTGGATGTGTCCATCCAGGCCCAGGTGATCAATCTACTGGCCCGTCTTCAGGAAGAAATGCAGCTCTCCTATCTTTTCATTGCCCACGATTTGAGTGTCGTGGAGCACATCAGCGACCGGGTGGCCGTGATGTATTTGGGCCGCATTGTGGAACTGGCAGCCGACAAAGCGCTTTACCAGAATCCCCTCCATCCCTACAGCCAGGCATTGCTCTCGGCGGTTCCCATTCCGGATCCTGAAATCCGGAAAAAGAAAATTTTGCTCCAGGGCGATGTGCCGAGTCCGATGAAACCTCCGCCAGGGTGTACCTTTCACACCAGATGCCCGGAGTGCATGGAAATATGTTCACGAGAGATCCCTGTTTTCAAAAACACCGGCAATGAACATTGGGTCGCCTGCCACCTGAGATAAATAAGTTCAGCCACAAATAAGCGAAGGCACAAAAAAGGAATTACGGCTTTTACTGCAGATATCGTTGATTGGTTGATTAGTTGATTGGTTAAGTGGTTGTAAATATGGATTTATCCCATATTTGCAGAATAACTGGACATGTTTAACAATCGGAACCTTCTAAAATTATGACTATAATTTACTTAATAAACCATTCAACCAGTAAACTATTCAACGAGGTCTGTATTCAACATCTCAATTATATTTGACAGCCAAGCCGCATTTCTCTATATTCATTTTTTTGGTCAATCCGATCAACGTCAATTGGTTGAACCCTGCGCGTGGGGTCGAAGCCCGAAGGGCGCAGCCCCAAACCGATCAACCTATGTATTATTAGGCAGGAGTACAATATGAACACAACCCGAGATTGGGAGAAGCCTGTTCGCAGCTTGGAACGATTGATGAGGCTCAAATCCTTCCCGGTGGCTTTTAAACTATTCGAAGACTATGAGGTCATGCAGTTTTATTGCGTGGGAGAAACTTCCTGCTCCGATGCCATTGCCCGGTGTTACCTGAACCGCAAACCGGCCCTGAGCATTCCTTGTTACGGCGAACGTCGCTACGGACATGCTCAGGACGATGAACTGGTTATGGCCATTCCAGTTGAAATGATGGACAAAGCCCTCAGCGGCATGGAGGCCCTTTACAAGCGCGGAATTCGCTATCCCATCAGCTACGCAGGCGCTGAAACCGATGTGACCCATTCGTTTCCGGCGGTATATGGCGGGGAGGAAACCATTAACCTGCTCAGGGGTACCGACAACCGATTGCTGCTCGGGGTAACGGGAAGTATTGCCACCGGCAAGAGCACCGTTGCCGCCATGCTGGAAGAACTCGGCGCACGTACCATTGATTTTGATGTCTTGAGCAGAGTGGTGGTGGAGCCGGGCAAACCGGCCTGGAAAGATATCGTCGCTTTTTTTGGCGAGCAGGTTTTACGTGAGGATCGAACCCTGGACCGCGATAAATTACGTGAAATCGTATTCAACGACATGGAGAAAAAAAAGAAACTGGAGAGTTTCCAGCATCCCAGAATCGGTCAAGAATTCATGGAACTGGTTAAGCAGTATACCGACGAGGATCCCAACGCCATCATCCAGGTAGTGGTGCCGCTACTCATCGAAGTCAACATGCATCCCTTATTTCACAACCTTTTAATGGTCTACGCCACCGAAGAAGAGCAAAAACGGCGCCTGATGAAACGCGACGATTCGACTGAAGAAATGGCCTTGAAAATGATCAGGTCCCAACTTTCCGCTGAAGAAAAAAAGGGCTTTTGTGATCTGATTGTTGATAATACAGGCTCGCTCGAGGAAACCCGCGGGCAGGTAGTAAAAATTTGGCAGAAATTAAAAAAAATTCAAACCGAACGCAACAGATGAAATGCAGGCTCAGGTCAGATAAGCAGACAACTGACTGGATTTGAAAAGTTAGTTGAAAAAGAAATAATCCCCTACCCCGCAAAAGCCGAAAAAAATTGAACTTTATATATGGATATGGACAAAAGACCGTTAGTCGGTATCGCCGTTATTGTCATAAAAGAAAGCCGGGTGCTTTTGGGAAAGCGCAAAAACTCCCATGGTTCAGGCACCTGGGCTTTTCCGGGCGGCCACCTGGAATTTAATGAATCCATTGAAGATTGTGCCAGAAGAGAAGTATTTGAAGAAACGGAGATCCAAATAAAAAATTTGCGCTACGGTCCCTACACCAATGATGTCTTTGCCGACGAAGGTAAGCATTATGTTACTCTGTTTGCCATAGCCGACTACGATTCGGGTACGCCGGTGGTCAAAGAACCGCACAAATGTGAAAAATGGGCCTGGCTCCAATGGCCGCCGGATGTGTATCCCTGTTTTCTACCGATTAAAAACCTGCTCAAGCTGAATTTCAAATTGCCACGATAGGCAGATTTGAGTAACCAAAAAGATAATGAAATAGTTAAAGCTCCTGCTCGTTGTATTGCCTGAATTTTCAGGTATTAGATTGTGGGAGCGGCTTCCAGCCGCGATTAAAATGGCAAAACAGCATACAATTTCGGGCTGGAAGCCACTCCGAAAATTACCAATTGATAAACACCGTTATGTGTATCATGCATATCCCCAAAACGCCTCAAGCCCCTCCGCTCGGACCGGATGATCCAATGATATGAACATCCTGCAGAAGCGCATCAAAACACTGCTCGTTTTACTGCTGGTCCTTTTCATCGTCTATGAAATCTTGTGTTTATTCGCCAGGCCCGTTCCGGACCACCCCTACTTCAATCCGGATAAATTCCTCGTCATCGCCCATCGCGGCGGCCGCAGCCTGGGTCCTGAAAGCACCCTTTACACCTACCGCAAGGCAGTTAAACTGGGAGTCGACGTACTTGAAATGGATGTACGCAGCACCGGAGATGGGCAGTTGATAATCTTACACGATGACACCGTAACGCGCACGACCAACGCAACCGGCCCGGTTGAAAGCTACTCCCTGGTCGATCTGAAGAAATTGGACGCCGCCCATCGCTGGTCACCGGATAACGGCCAAACTTTTCCGCTGCGCAACAAAGGCGTAAAGGTCCCAACCCTGGTCGAAGTGTTTAATGCCTTTCCGGAAACAAAGATGAATCTTGAAATCAAAGATTCCCGCTCAAGCACGATTCAATCCCTATGCCGGTTGATTCGTGATCATCAAATGACAAAAAAAGTCATGGTGGCCTCATTCGATGCCGATTCCTTAAAAGAATTTCGCTCGCTATGTCCCCAGGTTGCCACATCTGCCGGTGCATCGGAGGTGATGCTGTTTTACGGACTCCAGAAGGTTTATCTGGAAGCCGTATACTCGCCGGACGTCCAAGCGCTGCAGGTTCCTGAAACCTTTCGTGATCTCCGGGTTGTAAACAGGAGATTCATAGAAGCGGCCCACGCCCGCAACCTGCGGGTTCAGGTGTGGTCGGTAAACGATGTCAATGATATGCAGCGCCTTTTGGAACTGGGTGTCGACGGCATCATGACGGATTATCCGCAGCGGTTGATGAAACTGTTAAAATAAAAGTAAATTCAAAAGGAATAGACTAACTATTATAGGCAGCCTCTGACCCTATTTTCCTGCCGGATATGTCAGGATCGCTGGATCTCGCATCGCCATATAAGCGCCGCCTCTGGCCTGAACAACGGCCAGTCTAATCGGAAAAGAAACTTTGATGTTATCTGTTCAGCTACAAAGACACCAAGGCTCTAAGATTACAATTAAATTTATTGGTTCCTTACCCATAATAGATCTAATGATTTAAAATACATATTATCACTTCGTGTCTTTGTGCCTTAGTGGCAAAACTGTTATTGTGAATGTTTCATATAAGCGCCGCCTCTGGCCGCGAGCGGCCAGTCTGATCAATAAAGAAAGAAACTATGCCATTTTGGCGTAGTTTCATATGAGGCGTTTGGGGCCCTATCCATTATCCTCGAGTTTTTCACGCTTGGCGAGGGAATCGGTACTATACCCCGCTTTTTTATAATTCTCGAGGGCTCTGATCTTGATTTTTCATACTCGGCTATCTTATGTGAAACGCTGACATGTTCTTCGGATGTCTCCATAACCGCTGAGCGGCACCACGAGATGATCTTTTTGACATTATTGCCGCAGTGTCGGCAATACGTCAGAGGTTTGTCATGGATCTGCTGCAAGATCTCAAAACCGTTTCGGCATTCGTTGCAGGCATGTTCAGGGGTTAAGGCCTGATATTCGTAAATTGGCATATGGATGAATCCATTACGTCTGTGTTTAGTAAGCTGGTTTGAGCGCCTAAGATGAGTTTTCGTTCAGGCACTGATTAAAGGACGAATTTCAATTCCGAGTCATCGGGTATCCAGCATCGCGCAGCTTTTTTAATATACTAGATTTTAGGTTGTAAACATCGACAACCCATTGTCGATATCATGTTTCAAAGATATTCAAACCATAATGAATGGAGAATATACTTGTCAAGTGCC
The DNA here is from genome assembly GCA_945787595.1 of uncultured Desulfobacterales bacterium. Next base: position 13,464 of record CALZJV010000109.1, read on the forward strand.
TAAGCCTGTCATAAACTTAGTTTAAACAGGAGTTGAATCTCTCCAACTGCGGCCTTGACTATTTCGAGTGCTTTTTGTTAAGAGTTGTGTTTCTTTGGGATTATAAATGTATCAATTTACAAAATAAACTCCAGATTTAAAAAATAAGGTGGGATGGCAATCATGGCCGGCAAGGTGGATTTAAAAGGCAAAAAGATACTCGTTGTTGATGATGAGCCTGATGTCCTGGAATCTTTGGAGGAGATCCTCGACGAT
>CALZJV010000110.1 GCA_945787595.1 uncultured Desulfobacterales bacterium
GGTATCTTCATAATTGACTGCCAGTTCCTGGAACCGGGCGTCCTCCACGCGAACCTGATTGGTAATCCGTCCGTAATTGAAAATATCCCAATTAAAGCCCGCGCCGGTGGAATAGGTAATACTGTTTGTTTTGAACAGATCGCTGAACTTGGAGTCGTTCGACTGGGGCCCGGTGTGGTCACTGGCCTGAAAACCCAGGGTGCCGAACAAAGAGAAATGGGGCAAAAGATCGGCTTTGGCAAACCCGATCTGAGCACTCTGGGCTGCCAATTGACGCTCGGCGAATCGAATATCCGGCCGTCTGCGCAACAATTCTGTCGGAATTCCCACCGCTACCTCGGCCGGCACTTGCGGTATGAGTCCGGGGCCCCGCAGCATGGCATCGATTTCACCGGGAAGTTTACCCAGCAAAATGGCCAGGGCGTTTTGGGCCTGGCGAATATCGGTTTCCAACCCGGGGATCGTCGATTCGGTCGATCGCAGAAGTGCCCGGGCCTGGGTAACATCCAGCTCCGTGACGGCACCGGCTTTAAACCTGACTTCGGCGATTTGCAGGGATCTTTTTTGGATCTCGACGTTTTGACGGGCAACTTTCAGGCGTTCTTCACTGGTTTGAAGTTGTATATAGGTACGAGCCACTTCGGCGGTCAACGACACCAGAATATCGTCGTAATCCGCGATGGAGGCCTCCAGACTGGCCACGCCGGTTTGCACCGCCCGGCGGAACTTGCCCCAAACGTCCAGCTCCCAGGCCGCATCCAACCCGATGTCGAAATTTGAATAATATCCCTCGGCGCCGGCCGAGTTGGGGGCATTTTTACTGAGTTGATTGATGGATGCCGAACCTAAGCCTTGCTGGGTCTGGGGGTATTGAAAACCGAAGGCAATCCCCAGTTGGGCACGGGCCTCATAGATTCGTAAGCCGGCGATTTGCAGCGTCAGGTTTTGCTGGTAGGCGGCTTCAATCAATTCATTGACGATCGGATCTTTAAATACGGTCCACCAATTGCTGAAGTCGACTTCCTTGCTTTCGACTTTGGGGTCGGCTGACTCCAGCCATTGCTTTGGTTCCTGGGTCGTCGGTTTGACATAATCCGGCCCCACCAGGGTGCAGCCGCTCAACAGAAATGCCAGCACGATCAGTCCAAATAAAGCGGGTTTAGTTGATTTGGATAAGATGCGGCCGGGGGTCACCAATCCACGATTTTTAATGATTGAACTTGCGAGCATAATCTACTCCTTGAGGCTAAATTGGTTTATGATTCGAAGTGCAATTATCCGTACTCAGCAGATTCGAAGGGGAGCATGACGAACAGCTATTCATTAAAAACGGAAAATCAGTTCATTCATTAATTCAATAAGTTGGATATTGCAATAAATATTTGTAGTTTAGCCCGGATTTCTTCCCGCAGCTTTTCTTTTTGGGTGTCGGGGCGCGGTTATTTGCACTTAACCCGGATCCGCCTTGAATGCTAATAATAGGGGATGAATGGATCCTAATTTTAATATTCAATAGAGACAGGATTTACAGGACAATCGGGATTTTTTTGGTTTAGTATGGCTATATCCTGTCCATCCAGTTGATCCTGTCAGAAAATTTAAAATTCATGCTGCTAAATTATTTATTCAATCAAACTGGCTGCTTTTCAGGCCAGCGGCGGACTGAAACCCGTCCGTTTTTTCAATAGTTACCTGCAGACCTATGTTGAAAGGGATATTCGCGCCCTTATTTTTTGAGAACATTCGAAAACGATAAGTTTAAACTAGACAAGTTTATTCACGACAAGTTTAAACTTGACATAATAAATGCCATTGCCTATACTGGCCTTGAAAGGAGCAACTTCATGTTCATAGGAAGGCGAAAAGAGCTATCTCTGCTTGAAGATGCCTATTTGAGCGATCAATCGGCATTCATCCCCGTTTACGGCCGGCGGCGTGTGGGTAAAAGCGAACTCATCCTGAAATTTCTCGATCAAAAACCCGGTATCTACTATCTCGGTAAAATGGCGCCTGCTGCCCTTCAGATTCGGGAATTCCTTCAGGAAGCAGCGCGAGTTCTTGATGAACCCCTTTTATTGTCCCTGTCGACAGACAATTGGTCTGAAGTTTTCGCAGCGGTTACAAACAAATGTAAATTAAAAGATAAATTTATCATCGCGCTTGACGAATTTCAATGGATGGCAGGAGGCAGTCCGGAATTACCATCCGTGCTCCAGGAATACTGGGATCGCTCATGGCGAAAATCCGGCAATATGGTGATTATACTTTGTGGTTCGTATATCGGTTTTATGGAGCGCGAAGTGCTTGGACAAAAAAGTCCATTATTTGGGCGGCGCACGGCCCAGATTTTTCTACGCCCTTTTCCGTATATTGAGGCGGCTGAATTTCATCCTCGCTGGTCGCTTCCAAATCGTGCAATGGCTTACTTCATATGCGGCGGTATTCCCCTTTATCTTCGTTTTTTCAATCAAACCCAATCAGTAGAAAAAAATATTGAAAAACTTCTACTAAACGAATTCGGACCGCTGTTTCGCGAGCCTGATTTTTTATTACGTGAAGAACTCAGGGATGTGGGAAACTATTATGCCATGCTTACGGCAGTGGCTGCCGGATACGGCACCAATCAGGCCATCGCTGCGCAGACCGGGATTTCTGAGAGGAGTCTTCATTATTATATCCAACAATTGAGCAATCTTGGGTATGTGGGTCGTCGATTTCCTTTGACAGGGGGAAAACCGAATCTGCGGCAGGTTCGCTATATACTTCAAGATCCTTTACTGCGATTCTGGTTCCGGTTTGTTTTTCCAAATCTCAGCTTTATTCAGCAAATGGGAGCCCGACGTGCTATGAGTGATCGTATTCGCACCAAACTCGACGCTTATTTTGGCCTTTGCTTCGAACGGTTGTGCAGACAGGCAATGCCCGTAATTTATGACCGTGAGGGTATAAATGCCGCTTTTGAGATTGGGGAGTACTGGGACAAGCATGTGCAGATCGATGTGGTTGGTCTGCGAGATGATCATTGGACGGACATTGGCGAGTGCAAATGGGGAACCGTCCGATCCCAACAAAAGCTGTTGGAAGATCTCGAAAAAAAAGTACGTGCCTATCCCAACACTCGCGGGGCCACCATCGGCAAAAGACTTTTTTTAAGAAAAAAACCGAGCGCTAAACTAACGGAAACAGCTGGCGTTGCCTGGTACGGCCTTGAAGATTTATATGAGGAGAGTGGGTGATTGGGAGAACGGGAAAGAGATAGAACTGTTTCTCTTTTCTTTTTTGAGACAACTTAACCCAAGTTAGACAACCATATTTCTATATATTTTATAATATAAAGGAGTTAAGGTATTTATTAATGAATTTTTCGGCACTACATTCCGGATCCCGATTAATATCGTGAGCGGTTTCAATCGGTTGTAACCCTTTAAGCCTGAACCTGGAACCGATCAGTTTAGGCAATAGCTTCTTTTATAACTGGTTACGTTTCACCGGCATTTGCGTCGGAATAGTCATAGAAAATTTTTTCAACTTCCTCAACCATGTAAAGTGGCAGGGATAAAAGATCAAAAAATAATTTAAGTACTTTTTATTTAGACACATTTGACTTATATTCGAAAGCTGAAATAACTAAGACGGCTTGTGGTTTATAAACTCTCACCGCCCGCTGCGCTCGAGTCGCCGAGGACGCAGAGTTGATTCGGCTTTTCACTTTCTGCTGAGAGGTCCCACTGAGGCGGGATAACCTTTTGATTATTATGATTTTAAGGTTGGCCTTCAGGTAGTGAAAAAAATAAGGGCTCTGCGCTCTTTGCGACTCTGCGGTGAATACGACATATAAATCGTAGCAAACCATGTCAAAATAATTATTGCCGTGTTAGTAATACCCACCATATCCGCTATTCTGACAAGTTCTGCAAGAGAGTCCGCAATCCTTTTCACCATGACTCTGACCCGCCCCGGCGCACCTTTACTGTTTTTCTTTAATATCAGGTTTGTAGGCGGTCTGTTTGTTCTGTCTGCCAGAAATCACATAGCTGAAAATCTCATGTTCATGGGGGATAAGACGTCCAATTGGTGAGTTTTAAACCGTCTATTCTACTAAAGTGCTTTGTGTTGTTGGTGACGAGCGTCAAATTGTTGGTCATGGCACAAGCGGCGATAATCAAATCAAAGTCATCCAGTGTTTTACCGGATTTTTTCAAGGATGCCTTAAGCATCCCAATTATTTCTGCACATTCGCTGCTGACGGAAATAACCTCAAGGGCCTTTTCAATGGTTCTGACCTTTGACAGGTTTCCTGCTATCTTTTTGGATTGATATGCACCAAAGTATAACTCCATTAATGTGATGACACATATCTTCATTGGATCCTCGAAGTGATCCTGAAGATTTCTTCTTATCGACTCGTTTCCTTTTAGATTGTAAATAATTGTATCGGTATCAAGGAGAAACATCAGAATCCCTTTGACAGCTTATGTGAGTTTTTTCGGTCGTTTTTCAGATCTTTTATAATGCTCTCCGGTGATCTTATATCCTCCCAAGACCCTGCAAGCTCTAGTAGTACCTGTGCCGGTGTTCTAACATTTTGAAATTGATGCTTTCTGCCGAGATATCGCTTCAAAAGATAAACGACCTGCTGGCTAATAGATCGATTTTCTGAAGCTGCAAGATCCTTTAAGCTGGCATAAAGCCCGTCATCCATTCCCTTTATCTGTAAATTCGCCATTGTCTCAATCCTCCCTACCGGTTTCATGAAAATATATTCTATTTTCATGAAATTGTCAAATCCAATATCCATTAAATCTGAAAGTTCTTACTCTGAAGGGTTTGTTTCATGAACCGGTATTAGTTATGGATTAAATCTGCCCGGTGTGCCGAGTTCGGACAGGTATAGACCACCTGCGGCCGCCTGCCGAGTGATCTATCGATTCCCTGCCGCATTGGTCCTGTTAATAAGATCCAGAAGCTCGCGACCCAGACGACTGGAGGGGTCTCGGGCAAGTATCTGCTCGGCAATTTGCTGCGCTTCCCGGTACTTTTTTTGCTTCAGATAGTAGGCCACAATCGCTTGGAGATAGTCCGGGTTTTGCGGCTCAATTTCAAATGCACGCAGCAGCGCGGCTTCGGCTGCCTGATCTTGGCGCAGATAATCAAGAAGCTTACCGAGATTGTAATGGATCCGAGCCCGGTTAGGCATCCCTTCGGACGCAACCATTAAATGCCTGGCAGATTCCTCATATTGCTTTTTTTCAGCTAACAGCAATCCCAGTGAATAGTGAATCTCATACATTTCAGGATGGGTGGTTACCACGTCGCGCAGCAAATGCTCGGCCTTGTCCTTTTGGTTCTGCTGGTTATAAAGCATGGCGAGATTAACTTTGGCCGGATAAAATAAATTATCGATTTTAATAGCGGCCCGGTAGTTCTCAATAGCCTTATCGGATTGTTTCAGGGCAGCATAAAGATTCCCCAGATTATAACGGCCAAAGGCGAAATCGGCCGAATACGCCATGGATTTTTGGTATTCATCCAGGACGGCCTGAAAGACCTTTCTCTGGTTGCTATCCAAGGGTGGGTCGGAAATTTCAGTCATTCGCCGGGCCGCTTCCATACGCACGGCCTTGACCGGATCGAATAGCATGGATGTCAGAAGGTCAGTCTGCCGTTTAGGATCGGAAGCATTTAAGTGATCGACGGCCGTCCGTCGAATCAGGGCTTCATCAGCCATCAGTGCCAGCTCATATGCCCGGCTGGTCTCTTCCCGCGGGTAGGCCGTCAGAAGCGACAATGCAGTGGAACGTACGATTACCGGATACAATGGATCTCTAGCCAGTTTGATCAGATCATTCTGGACATGTGGCGATCTTTTTCGCCCTTCAGCAATAATGGTGCCGTAATGGGACCGGCGACCGGGGCCATACCATTTAGTAATATATTCGTCAGACCATTGGTCGGTTTTATCGAGATGGCAGCGGTTGCAGGCATTGGGTGTGCCCAGTTTGATGCTCAAATCCGGCCGCGGTATCCGGAAACTGTGGTCGGCGCGGTAATCAATGACCATATAGGGTCGTTCCGGCATATGGCACTGGACACATTCAGCACCCGTGCCCACATCAAACAGCACCTTGCCATCCGCTGATTTGATGGGGTCCCCTTTCTCCCCCTCGTGCTTGTGAAAGTGATGCGCCTTGGTGTCATAAATGCCTGCCCGGTGGCACTGAAGACAAAGCGCGTTGCCCTCCTTGACTTTTTTTATACTGTGCACATCATGACAATCACTGCAGCGAACATTTTGGCGGTACATCTTGCTCTGGGTAAAAGAGCCGTAAACATAAACCTCTTCCAGGATCTGGCCGTCGGTAAAATACAGATCCGGCGTCAGCAGGCTGGGCAGCATGCTGTCCAACAGATCCGGTTCGGCGTGGGTGTAATCTCCCAGAATTGCCCGCCGTGAGTGACAGGGGGCGCACAACTCCACCTGTTCGCGCGACGCCATGCCCTTAGCTTTAACCACCAGTTCAAAGTTGACGGTTTGAGGCCGCGCCATATCCGGCAGTTCGGCCCAGGCTACGTGACGGGAACCGGGACCATGGCAGGCTTCGCAGCTGACATCGATTTCCGACCAGGTGGTTTGGTAGGCATCGTTTAGGATGTCGTAGTTCTTTTTAAGGTTGGTAGAATGACACTCGGCACACATGCCGTTCCAGTTCTGGCCGGCATTGGTCCAGTAGAGCCAATCTTTGGGATCGATGGGCGTATCCGGATACAGGTGATACCATTTTTCTTCTTTCACATCCCAGGCAATGGGCAGACACTGCAGGCGGCCGTTGGGAAAGGGCACCAGGTACTGCTGCAGGGGGAACCAGCCGAACGTATGGGTGATTTCAAATTCGCCCATTTTGCCGCTTGGACCTTGGGTGTGTATGTAAAATTTATCATCCCTACGAAAGAAACGGGTGGTGACACCGTGAAATTCGACAACCGCATTGTTAAAATTACCTAACACGGTCTCATCATTGGCAACATCCATGGCGCGGTCGTGGTGGTGCGAATTTTGCCACTTGTCATATTCGGCCTTGTGGCAATCCATGCACTTTCGACTACCGGCAAAAGTGGCCACAGGCTGGGGCGCAGGAGGGCGACGGAAATATTTTTCCTTAAGCATGTAGGCCGGAATGGAGAAAATGATAACGAGCGTTGCAATAATTCCGGTTATTTTCCAGCTAGTCATAATTATTTTAAGACAGGATTACAGGATTTACAGGATAAAGTTGAAAAATTTTATAATAGATCTTTAACTTTTCTTTTGACTTCGACTTTTCTTTCACCAAAATTCAAAAGTAAACCTATTGGTTTACCTGTTGCGACAAGGTAATTGACTAGCTGCACTTCGTGGGCTCTAACAACGCGTCTGACTGATTTAAGCTCTAATATTATCGTATCATTAACTATTATATCGGCTACAAAGTCACCCACGATTTCATCGTAATAATAGACTTTTATAGGTTTTTGTGAATCCGGATTTAACCCGGCTTTTGCAAGTTCGATAAGCATACATTTTTCATAAACTGACTCGAGAAAGCCAAATCCCATACGATTGTAGACACGATATGCACAGCCGATAATTTTTTCTGTCAATTCTCTATATTCCATAATGCCTCCACCAGGCTATGATAAGTTATTTTGATTACTTATTATCCTGTCTATCCTGTTATCCTGTCAGGATTTGTTCTTTGAATAGACCACCTGTTCGGCGCGAAAGGAATTGCGCTTGATCGGCTTGCGGGTGTCCACTTTTATCATTGCTTCGATGACATTTCCGGTGATATCGAAAGCCGACCCATGACAGGGACAAGCAAACTTCATCTCTTTTTCAACCCAGGGCACCGTGCACCCCAGATGAGTACATGTGCGCGACAGCGCCAAAAATCCGCCGTCCTCCAGTCGCGCCAGGTAAAACTTTGCACGCACGAATGCGGTGACTGAATTCGGCGTAAATCTTTCGACCGCTCCTGCGCTGATAATTGAATCAGCGTTTTCTCCTCCGGCTTTCGATCTGCGGGGTCGTAGAAAAGCAAATGCCACGGCAACGAATTCAGCCAGGGCAACGCCACCCAAAATTATCCAGAGAATATTTAAAAAGGATCTTCTGGTGTTTTTGGTTTTCGGTTTTTTTTCTTGTGTTTTCGTCGGCATAATTTTCTTATGTTTTGATGCATCTGTAGCCAGGAGTCAGAAGCCAGAATACTCATTTGAAACTAAATTCATTTAGACAGGATTAACAGGATTTTTTTGGTTTAGTTTAGCTATATCCTGTCCATCCTGTTAATCCTGTCAGAAAACTTAAAGTCCATCCCGTTAAGTTATTTATTCGATCAGGCTGGCCGCTTTTCAGGCCAGCGGCTGGGCTGACTCCTAATTGGCGATTTCCCAGGGCCATATCAGAGCCATACCCTGTCCACGAAACCAAATGCCGGTAATGGTCAAAATGATAAATGCGACCACCAATAGTACAAAAACGGATTGAAGGGCCTCGTTGCTATTGGATGAAAATTTTTTCTTCACAACCTTGTAAAATAAAATTGTTGCGGTGAGCATTAAAGCAAATGGCATCAAACCGTTGCTGATTTCGCCGGGAATATCTGGTAACCAGGCTACAAAATCGATTACAAATTCATCGGCAACAATGCCGAGCGGAGTAACGACAATGGCAACCAAGGCTGACGAAATAGCCATATTGCGCCCCTTGAGTGAGGCAAACCACACCCCCGCTGTGTTGGTCTGATAATTGATATAAGGGATGCTGAATAGAACGATCATCATTAGGATCGGTATGATAAAGAGTGCAAACAGCGGATGAAAGTGCAGCAGCAACTCCTGGATGCCGGCGAAATACCAGGGCGCTTTGGTCGGATTGGGGCTCAGCCCCGGGTTGGCTTTGGCTCCCAGGGGAGCATTAAAAATGACAGAAACAAACATAATGAAGGCGATCAGCACCAATGCAACGACGATCTCTCTTAAAATCAAGTTGGGAATGGTTGGCACTTTCTCGTCCCGGCTGCCTCTGTCTTCATCCGGCTTGCGGGGAATTACCAAGCCGCCTGCTTTGCGGACCCGCCAGAAGTGAAAAGGCATTAAAACAAGGAGACAGGCCGGGATGACTGCTGTGTGGATGGCAAAAAAAATGGATAACGTGGCAGCTCCTATATCGTCGCCGCCTCGAACCAGAGCTTGCATCCATTCGCCAATTCCAGGAATATATTCAAACATGCCGGTACAAATGGTAATGGCCCAAAAAGCGAGCTGGTTCCAGGGCAGCAGGTATCCGGTAATATTTGAAGTCAGTACTGCCAGAAACATTGCCAAACCGATGATCCAGTTGAACTGCCGTGGCGGGTGAAATGCTCCGGTGAAAAAAACCCGTAATAGGTGTAAAAACACAATAATCAGCAGTGTGTTGCCGCTCCAGTGGTGAATGTTGCGAATCAACTGACCGAAAAAGATATTGTTTTGCAAATGAATGATAGACTCATAGGCGCGGTCGGGAAGCGGCTGGTAAACGAATTTCAACATCAACCCGGTACCAAAAAGCATGCATACCATCACCACAGCCATACCGCCGAGGCCCCAGGTCAATGTGAATCGGAGGGTACGTTCCTGAACGCTGCGCGGGCGAAAATGAAGAATCAGGCTGTTGAAAAAATTTCGATATCTCTCACGATACTTTGGTCTTTGCAGCATGCCGGGAAAAATTGAATAGCGGATACGCTGAAGCAAGTTGAGCCGATCCGACATGACACTGTTTTCTGGCATAAAAGACGCTTTCTATAATTCGATAGATTCATAAAATGCAGCTGCAATCCATAACGCGGAAAAATGCGTCTGTCAATACCAGTGCCAAATACGCAATCTTTTTGGAGAATCAAGGGGTTTGTTTGACAACCCAGTTCAATTTTACTATTTTCTATCTCATCCAAATTTTGTCCGTCAGCACCTGACCTCACGCAAGCGTCACCTCATCAGTGCCCGGGAGACGAGATATGCAGAATATAATGAAAAAACTTGTCGGTTTGCTTACCGTTAGTTCGATATGGCTGCTGCCGCTGATTCTACCGGAGATCCAGGCCCAGCAGACAGCAACTCCCCCATCAACGGCCGCTCCCTCCCCGACCATAACCATTGAGGAGCTGAAATCCCGGCGCTTAGCCATCGAAAGTATGACGGATATCGATACCACGGTTAAAACCGACAGTCTGAGATATATAGATCGAGCGATTACGGATATAGCGCTGGCCGACAGCACCACCGAAAAGGCAAATGAACTCTCAGAGCTCATCCGGACAGCCCCCGAGCGGATGAAAATATTGCAGGCCGAGCTGAAAAAGCCGTTCATGGCGCCTGAAAACGTCGAGATACGCGCGCAGCAAATGCGCACCTTAAAGCTTGAACAACGACTCCGCCAGAAAGAAGCCGAACTCGCGACGGCGCTGAGCAGGCTGACAGAGTGGAGTGATCGCTTAACGGCTGAGAAGAATATCATCAACCAAACAACCGAACAGCTCGCCACCGCAACCAGCCGGCTCGAAGACATTCAAACGGAGCTGGAAACAATATCCGACCCGGCAGAGACAGATATACGCAATCATTCCAGGATGCTCAGCCTCGAGTCCGAGCAGCAAAAATTAACCGCCGAAATCAAATTAAACGAGCAGCGACAGCGCAGCTATAATCTGCTCATAGAATTGTTCAGCACAGAACGAGACGTCGCTCAGAAAAAGGTGGAAAGCCGCGAAAGAATGTTGAAAAACTGGCAGACCGAAGTTCAGAAACGCCGCCAGCAGGAGGCCGCTCAGGCCCGGGAGGTTGCCCAGGACGCCATCGGCGAGGTTCCCCTGCTGCCCAAGATGGTCCAGGACCAGTTTGACATCAACATTCAACTGAGTACCAGGGTGGAAAATATTACCCAAGAAGAAGCAGAACTGGCAGGAAAATATGAAGGTTATCAATCCCGTCTGAAAGCGCTGGAAACGGAATTTGAAACGGCAAAAAAGAGAGTTGAATCCGCCGTACTCACCGAGGCCATCGGGTTGGCGCTGCGCAAACAGCGTCTGAACCTGCCCAGTGCCGATCAGTATTTTGCGGGGTCCGAGGCCCGCCAGATCAAAATGAGCGAAATCAGCGAAAAGCAGATCGAGCTGGATCGGTTGCTGCGCGAACATTCCGACCCCAAGGCCCTGGCAGATGGCGTCATCGATTCCGTCAGCTTTCTATCGGATGTCGACCGCAAGTCACTCGATTCGAAAATTCAGCAATTGGTAACCAATCGCCTCGATATCATTCATAAATTGCAATCCGGCAACGACCGGATCTTCAAATTAATACAGGATATTGAATTTACCGAACAACAGCTGGTCGATACTGCCGAGGATTTCGGTGAACTACTCGATCGCCATCTGCTATGGATTCGCAGCTCCAAGCCGGTCGGTATCGGTGACATCAAGAAGCTGCAAGTCTCCCTGGGATGGTTTTTCAAACCGGCTTCCTGGGACCGATTATTCAAGGATATGGGCCAGTCATTCCGTCAGAAGACCGCCGTCTGGACAATCGGTTTGCTGATCGGTTTGTTTCTGATCGTCAGTCGCAGATGGGCCCGCAGAAAACTGAAGGATATCGCTGAATGCGTCGGGCAGCAAGTGGAGGATTCCTTCCTGCTGACGATGAAGGCCCTGGGGCTGACGGTGGTGCTGGCCGCTGTCTGGCCCTTCCTGCTGGCGTTTCCGGCAATTCAACTGACAAGTCTGCGTCAGGCAGACCCGTTCAGTACGGGCATTGCCGGTGGCCTGATCTACGTTACCCGCCCCCTGATATTTATGGTCGTGCTCTACCATATCTGCCGTGCACACGGTCTGGCCCAGGCACACTTTCAATGGCCGGAGTCAGTCCGCCGCACCCTGAAGCGCAATCTGGGCTGGCTGATCCCGATCGTAGCGTTGACCTCCTTTTTCCAGGGAGCGATGGTAGCAGTGCAACACTTTGAATACAGCGATGCGCTCGCCCAATTAGCCCTCATGATCCAGACCTTGGCCATGTCCATATTCGCAGCGCGCATCTTGAGATTCGGGAGCGGCATCACATCCGTATTGATTGAAAAACACCCCCAAAGCTGGCTGTGTCGTCTGCGATACGTCTGGTATCCCCTGATCATCCTTGTGCCGCTCTTTATTCTCTGCCTGGCGGTGATCGGGTATTATTATTCCGCATTCGAAATACGAAGCCTTGTCCGCAATACCATAGGGCTGTTATTCGTGTTGATTGTCTTCAACGATCTGGTGCTGCGAATGCTGATGCTGGCCCGTCGCAGGATTGCAATAAAAAAAGCCATTGCAAAACAGGAGTTGTATCTTAAAACGGCCGCAGACACGGAAGCTGACGCAGATGCCGGAGGCGGTGCACGGCCATTGATGATGGAAACCATCGTCGAAATGAGTGAGATTGATGAACAAACCCGTACGCTTTTGAAACTGGCTCTGTTCATCTTGGCGCTGGCAGGAATCTGGGCAATCTGGGAGCCCGTCTTTCCGGCCTTCGGCATCCTGCAGGATATCCAATTCTGGAGTTACAGTACGGTGGTGGACGGCGTTGCAAAAACGGTTCCCATCACCCTGGCCAACATCGGCATGGCCGTCATTGTGGCCGTGACAACCATCATTGCCGGCCATAACCTGCCGGGCCTGCTGGAAGTTATTTTGTTGAATCGTCTGCCGCTGGATCCCGGGGCGCGATATGCCTACTCAACTGTCTGCCGATATACGATCACAGCGATCGGTATCATTATTGTTTTTAATACGATCGGTATCAGATGGGCAAATTTGCAGTGGCTGGTGGCGGCGCTGAGTGTCGGCCTCGGTTTCGGCTTGCAGGAAATTGTGGCAAACTTTGTCTGCGGATTGATCGTCCTGTTCGAGCGGCCCTTCAGGATCGGGGATACGGTCACCATCGGCGACATCAATGGAACTGTGACGCGTATTCGTATCCGGGCGACAACGGTCGCCGACTTTGACCGCAAGGAGTTGATCGTTCCCAACAAAGAGTTTATCGTCGGCCGCCTGATCAACTGGTCGCTTTCGGATAAACATGTCCGGATTCGGATACCGGTTGGCATCGCTTACGGCTCCGATACCAAATTGGCCGCAGAACTGCTCGTGCAGGCCGCCCGTAACAATCCGCGTGTTCTCTCAAAACCCGCTGCGGAAGCCGTCTTCAAGGGCTTTGGCGACAACAGTTTGGACTTTGAACTGCGGGTATATATCAACGGAATTGAGAACTGGTGGGCGATGCAGCATGAATTGAACGTTACCATTGATAACGCCTTCAAAGAAGCAGGAGTCACGATTGCCTTCCCCCAGCGCGATGTGCATCTGGATGCAACCGGCCCACTGGATGTTCGGGTGGTGTCAGCGCCATCCGGTTCAGAGGTCGAAAAACGGTCATCTGCGGCCCAAAAAAAACAGGGCAGTTAATCTGTGGATTCCGTTCCTCTTAGGAATGAAAGCAGTCGATGGTTGATCAGCAGATACTCGGTGACAGAGATTTTATAAAGAAGATCACATAATATGAAAACCCTAATAAAATCAGTTAAGCGAATCCTTGCGGCAGCACTCGTCTTGCTAGGTGCTGCGCTCCTGGCGATAATTTTCAGCTATCTTTGGGTTGACGACACCACCTTGGTTTCGCAAATGGTCAAACGCTTGGAGTCGTCGTCAGACATCCGCATCCTGCACCGGGGAGATGCGCATATCACGCGCACCTTGGCGCCGATTCTGACATTGGATGACCTGATCATTGCGGATACCGGCAGACAGTTCCGGGTTGAAACCGCTTCGCTGGCGGTGCAGATCAGCCTGCCGAAATTGCTGCTTGGGCAGTTGGACATACCACGCCTGTTGATCGGTGCTACCCGCATTGAAATCGAGCAAGATCAATCGCCCGAAAAACCGGCGGCCGCACCGCTGCTGAAACCTGGCCTAACACGCTCAGCACTGCCACTCACACCGGTATTGCATGATATTAGAATTTCAAAACTGGAAATCATGCATAACGGTGGCGAAGTACCCATGCCTGGCAGCCATTTAAGTGGATTGATTCTGAAGCTGAATACCGACAACAGCATGGATTTGAGCGGACAACTGAAGCTTGCCGATCAGAACATCGATGTCAACGCCGTCCTGAGGGATGTGAATGAATATTTTGGCAGACAACCGCTGGCCTTCTCTCTGGGGATGCAGAGGGCACCGTTTAAGCTTTCTGTGGAAGGCCATATCGATTTTGGCCAACCCGTTGCGACCATCGAAGCAGTTGCGCGCGGATGGACACCGGATGCTGCAAAGATGGGAACGGGAATCCAAGATATTGAAATTCCAGGAAAATTAACCCTTGAAGCGCAACTCAAGGGTACCTTTGCCCAGCTTGCCCTAGAACAGATCACAGCAAGCTGGCATGGTCCCGACCATTCCGGCGCGGAACTGAAAGGCCGCATCGCAAATGTAATTGGGCTTGACGGGGTGCAACTCAACCTGGCCGGCAAGCTGGATAACCCGGCCTGGTTAACGCCCGTGCTGCCGGAAAGCATAGGAGCCTTGAAAAGTGCCGGTTCATCGGCCCAGATCTCCGGCGCATATCCGATGTTTGACGTTAGCAATTTCGATTTTCATGGCAAAACGGAACATGACCTGGACGTATCGCTGTCCGGCCGGTTCGATCTGGCCCATTCGTCGATCGGCCTTCATCCGGCCAACTTCCATCTTGACCTGGCATTTGCCGCTCCTAAAACCCGCGCAGCACGGGCCCTGCTTTTTGAAACAATACCGGAATTTGGCGCCATTACCGGCAGGGGTGATATTCGCTCCGCGGTAGGTGACCCATCGATAAAGAATATCACGGTCCAAATCAAAGACACAAACGGTATTCAGGTAAGCTTGAGCGGTGCAATTGCCAAATTGCCACTGTCAGATCAACCCAGCTCCGGCTATGATATGGACGTGTCCATGAAAGCCGGAAAGGCTGCGGACATGGCCGCACGGGTCGGTATTAAGTTGCCCGCGCTCGGCCCCCTAAATCTGAACTTCAGAATCGAAGGTTCCAGCCAGGCCTTGCAACTCAACAAGATTAAGCTTTCCGCAGGCAGGCAAGACGCCGTCCGGATCGGTGTCCAGGGTCAGCTGGCGTTTGGTGACTGGGATCAGGCCGACCCGTTTGAGAAGATCGACCTGAAGCTGCAAGCACAAAGTCACACGACCCGGGCACTGGGCACTTTGATCGATCAGAAACTTCCTGAGTTGGGCAATCTCAGCGCTAAGGCCCGCTTGCACACGGTTTCCGGCCGGCACCGGCTCGACCAGCTCCATATTCAGACCGCCGGGGCCGCAGCACTGAGCGCAGCAGTCTCCGGTTCGGTGGCGCATGTCAGCCTGCTGCCGGAGTTGCGTTTCGCAAAGATCAAACTGGATGCCCAGGCCAGCAGCGGCGATACGGCGCAGCTCAATACGGTACTCGGGTTAAAGGATGAAATCCCGCCGATCGGGCCCCTTAAGGTGCAAACCCGGATATCCGGCGATGATCGCAATCTTGATATCGGTAACTTCTTTATGGAAGCCGGTCAAAAAGACCTGCTGCTGGTGAAGCTGAGTGGCCTTCTTTGTAAGCTCAGTGCCTCCAATCAATGGCAGCCGCAGAATACCGCTCTTTTCATGCAGGCCAGTTCCCGCAGCAGCCGTGCCCTTGCAGAAACACTGGGCTTCAGCCTGCCGGACCTGGGTCCGCTTTCCGCACGGGCCAACATTTACGCCAAGAACAAAAAGTTCAGCCTCGACTCCGCCCAGCTGCGGCTGGGAGACATGGATAATCCGGTTGTGGAAGCCGCGGGTTATATCCATGACCTGCCTGCAATGAAGGGCGTCAAATGGGATGCCCAGTTACATCTGGATGCCCGTCGCCTTGGGGCCTTTGCCGGTTTCCCCAAACTGGCCGAGCTGGGTGCCGTCACAGGCCGTCTGTCAATCTCGGACAGTGATGGAATCCTGGGGATTGATTCACTCCATGCCGAAACCGAGCAATCGAAATTGCTGGGTCTGAAAATGGACGGCAGCTTTGATAATTTCAAGGACCCCTCCACACTGATTCTCGAAAGCAGCCTGACTGCACGGGACTTGCAACTGATTGGAGCAATCTTTGATCTTGCATGGCCCGCCATCGGGCCGGTGCAACTGGATAGTCAGATCAAAAATAGCGACCATGGCCAGGAGTTCAAAAGCACGCTGACTGCAGGCCAAACCGAACTACAGACAACCCTCAAGGCGGTCTTTAACACGACCCCGATGCGGGTAAACGGTACGATCGAGGCCCGCAAACTGTTTATGCCGGATCTGTCTGAGAAGGCCGCCGAGCCAGGTAAAGAGAAACCTTCAAACAAGGAACCCGTATTCAGCCGGACACCCATAGCGGTTGACTGGCTGAAAAAAGTCGATGCCGATATTGCCATTAATGTTGAATCTTTTGCGCAAGAATCGTCAGGAGCGGATTCCGCCAAATTCCAAGTGGTACTGAACTCGGGTGTGCTGTCGATCGGCCCGGCGCATTTGGTCTATCCCAAAGGAAAACTCGACATCGACCTGCAGCTTGATACGCGAAATCATCCCCGGCTGAGGTTCAGCGCATTCGGCCAAAAGCTCGATCCCTGGCGGACAATGGATATCGAGGGACACGAGAAAGAGTTTGAGGCAGAGATAAATGTCGACATGTCCTTGAGCACATCCGGGGCAACTCCGCATGAATTGGCTGCAAATAGCCAGGGCAGCATCTATATAACGCTACAAAACGGCAAGATTCGTACGGCCCCGATCGATCTGGTTTTTATGGATCTTGCGGGCTGGGCCTGGCGTAAAACGACCAATGACAAGTATTACGTTTTCGATTGCGGGGTGGCCGATTTCAGCATCGAGCAGGGCGTCGTATCGACAAAAGCCTTTATTCTCGACACCAAGGACATTGCGATTACCGGCGCGGGAACCATCGATCTGGGCCGTGAGGAAGTCGAATACGTCCTGCTGCCAAAAAAGAAAACGAGATTCATTCACAAAGCCGACCCGGTAAAGATCGCAGGCCCGTTGAACGATCCTTCCGTCAAGGCGCTTCCCTGGAAATCGGCCGCGACCACTTACGGCAAGTACGCTGGGATGATTTTTTTGCCCTATATTTTTATACCGCTCACCGCAGCGGACTACCTTGTGGGCAACCTAAAATCTAAAGCTGTAAAATCGCCGTGTCTGGAATATCAGAAGAGCCACAAGATGAAAAAATAGGAATTCGAGAAGATGTAACACCCCGAAATGTCAGGGAGAGAATTATTTTGATTGACAACATTCTTTTCATCGAATATAGTTAATTAACATTTTTGTTAATCAACTATATTCGATGAAATTATTAGAATTACGCACCATACGTAAGCTGTATTTCGGTTACGAAGAAATAGCCAGAGTTCTGGGAATTAGCCCGGCGTCAGCCAGGATTTCCGCCAGCCGCTATGTCAAGCAGGGGTTGTTGGTGCGTGTAAAACGAAACATGTACATGTTACGGGAGGTGTGGAACGCTGCAGGAAGAGCTGAAAAATTCCTTCTTGTGAATATGGGCCAGACGCCTTCATACATATCTCTCACGACGGCTTTGGATTATTACGAGATAACGACCCAGGTGCAGAGAGATTTTTTCGAATCGGTCGCTGTCAAAAGAACAAAAGAAATCCAAGTAGACGGCAGTGTTTTCCGATATACCAAAATCGCCGGCAATTTGTATTTTGGCTTCAAAAAAGAAAAGGGATTTTTTATCGCAACACCTGAAAAAGCCCTTGTTGACGCGTTTTATCTGATGTCATACGGCCGTTATGCACTTGATATTTCAGCCTTAAATTCAGATAAACTCGACAGAAACGAGATCTTACGCTTGAGTATGGAATTCCCTTCGAAAACAAAAACGATGTTAAAGAAACATGGATATTTTAAGACAGCATGAAGAGTTTGAGATAGAAGTATTAGACAAAATGAACAGCGCAAAGTTGCTTGAACCCCTTGTCTTTGGTGGCGGATCGATGTTGAGGCTTTGCCATGAACTGAACCGCTATTCGGTTGATCTCGATTTTTGGTTTGTCAAAAAGATATCACAGCAGGATTATTACGATAAAATTCGAAGCGCCATTGTTAAAGACTATGAGATCACCGATTCACAGATGAAGCATTATACGCTTTTATTTGAATTACGGTCCGCCCGGTATCCAAAACGCCTGAAGATCGAAATACGGAGAGAGAGGAGAGACTGCGATTATCAGGAAAAAATCGCCTTTTCCAGGTTCAGCACGAAACAGGTCGTTTTAAAGGCCCATACCCTGGATCAAACGATGAAGAACAAAATCGAAGCCTTTCTTGACCGCACAGAAATTAGAGATTGCTTCGATATGGAGTTTCTGCTTCGTAGGGGAATTGAGCTGCCTGTCCTTACCGGCGAACAATCTATTGAGTTTCGGAAAAAGCTTGCCGGTTTTAAAGATAGAGATTTTAAAGTAACGTTGGGATCTATCCTGGAAAACGACACTCGCAACTATTATATCGTTCAAAGGTTCAGATATCTCGAGGAAAAGCTTGGTTTATTGCTTACCAATCACTAGTGGAAAAGTCGCGGTTTCCGGATCTTGATCAATATCGTGAGCAGCGCCCATCGGTTGTAACCCTATAACCCTCGTCTGAGAAGCCTGGTAAAATCCCAAATCCCAAGCACCAAATTTCAAGTAAATTTCAAGTTCCAATACCCAATGACCAAACAGATGCGTTAATGCCATATTCTAATATGCATGGCTCAATCCCAAATCTTGAACCTTTGAACCCTGAACCGCGAACCCTCGTCTGATATACCTCGTTTCTTATTATGATGAATCCGACTCGGCCGGCGGTTTAGCAGAACCACGAGGGAGACAGTTCGATGTTACTCCTTTTCCCAATCTGATTACGGGCTGTCCCTTAATATTTCCTCAGCCCAATGCGGCAGCGGCTCTTTAATCCATTGACGTTTGCCCTGCCTTACCCAGGCGACTTGCTGAAACGGATCATTGCGGTAGGAATTGTCCAATAGACGGGCTTCGCTGACCAGCGGCAGAGCAGCGCCGATATGCTGCATCGTGCGAGGTATTCGGCTGCGGATCTTATCAGCTGGAACATGGTGTCCTCCTTCAGTGACCCGCTGATAAACCCGGGCTTCGTTTAACTCTGCAGTAGCCAGATGGATGTAGACAAGAATAATTTCATAACCTTGGGCCCTCGCATTTGCCACAAAATCTATCTTGGACACGTGAGAGAATACGGTTTCAAAGCAAAATGACACGCCTTGCTCTAATAGTTTCGCCCGTATTTGCTCGGCCACATATGCGGCTTCATAACTGACGTTTTCCGGATTTTCAGGGCGGATTGCTTTGGCGATGATATCAGCGTTGACGAGCTTTATACCTTTTGCAGCCAGGAACATATTATAAAAGGTCGTCTTGCCGGCTCCATTGCCGCCCGCCAGGACCCATAACTGCCTTGAAACAGTCATGCTTAAACCTTAAACTCCCCGTTGTAAAACCTTCCTGTCTGCCGCTGGCCGGTAGCAGTATTCACCCTGTCAAGCAGACCCGGTCGTCTGCGGCTGGCCTCAAAGTAGAATGCAGCCGATGTTACTTTTTCCGCCAGTTTTTCGCTTTTCCGGCTGACTTCAAGGGAGTTGAAAATATCTGCAGGATCAACGGCCTCTGACTTCACCGATTCCACTTTAACTCTCTTTAGGCCCTGGATCACGGCAAAAATGTCATTGTAGTCCAATACTTGCTCAACCGCCTTTCCCAATTCAGCCCAAAATTCAATTTGTTTGGGCGCGGATCTTTTGTTTATTGAGCCTTCTCTCTTGGCGGCTGCAACCAGAGTTGAATCCAGTCTCAATGGACTCGTCGAATTACCGGCCATAAGTCACCTCCTGTAAGCCATTTGATATTAGTAAATTAGCAATATGCAGCATATTTGTCAATTATTATTAATTTAGTCGCTAATTTATATATTTTATAACATTTGTAGCATTACGCAACAAAATATAGTAATTTTAGGACCCGTAATAATGGACAGACACCAACACGAACGGCAAGATATTCATTGTGAGTTACGCCTTACTGGCCAAAATTATGGGTGCGCCCGAGTCTCTTCAAATAAAAATGGGCCCTTTCCAAAAGGCCCATTTAATCCAATAATCTCTGTTGTTCTGTCAATCTATTCTGTAAATTTATCCCCCTTTTCTGTTTATATATTCAGGAATAATCGCAATTCGCAGTAAGTGTTTGAAAATTTGACACCCATATTCCCCAATGCGGTTTTTGAGCTTAAAGTTTTTTATACAAAAGCCAAGCTCTGAAAAAAGGATTTACGAATCGGTATTCGTTATCAATATAAAATATTATATTCAGATCGATCTTGGCGAGAGTTATGAATAGGACAAAGCCGGAAGGTCTGTCGAGAAAAATTTAAAAACTATGCCTAATTCTTGACACATAATCAGCGGGCACAAATCCGACGACATGGGCGCTTTACCGCCCAGTCTTGCCAGACCTGTCAACAGCTTCAACTGCTGTTTGGTAAGAATAGTCAGACTGGCTTCGTATCCTTTCAGTTCGTTTGAAAAAATCCGTTCAAGGGCCGGTTGAATATGATTCTCTGAAATTCTGGTGCCCGAAGAAGTTGTATCCCACAAGGCGCTACACAACTGCTGGACATCTCCTGGAATATTGAAACAGATTTTGAATATTGCACCAAGCGTCTCAAAGGAAATCTGTCTTTTCCCGGTTTCAAATTTATTTCTGATAAATTTCTGAAAATTATCCTTATTGATAGGGCCGACCTGGATTGATTTAGCTGATTTGTAAAATGCGCTGTTGGGATCGTTAAAGATGAGGTCCATTTTATTTCGGATGCTTCCCGCAAAAATAAAGCAGATATCACTTAGAAACTGAACTTTGCTTCGAAGCAGTGCCAGGATTTCGTGGAAATCCTTCATATTCAAGACGTCCTGAAATTCATCAAACACGACAACAAGCGGTTTGGATTTGGTATGGTATGAGGCGATCAGATCTACGACACCAGGAACCGAATCAGGTTTTAAATCAATCGAAGAATCCAATGAAAGCGTCGGGAGGCCCGTTATCGGATCTATCGAGGCAACTGGCCTCAACCGAGATAGCTTTTGGAATATCTTTTCCAGGCTGCCGGCGCTTTTTTCCAAAGATATAATGCTTGTAATAATTCGCTTAATAAAATCGTCAGAAGCTTTTACCGCCAAAAAATCAATATACATCATGCGGTATTTTGTTACTTTACGAACAGTCTCCCAGATCAGCGAAGTTTTTCCGATTCTCCTTTCCCCCTGGATGTAAACATTTTGTCCTTTGCGTATATTGGCAGTCAATTCTTTCTCCAACTTCAGTCGTTTACAAAAGTCTGTTTTTTTGACGACCTGACCATATTGGAACGGATTCATGGTTTCTCCTCCATTATACAAAGTAGCGTTGCGCATATATGTATAACGCATTTTTGCATAATACAAGAAATTAATCGTCAGCATCTTCAAAAGACCTTCAAATCGATCTTGGCGAGAGTTATGAATAGGACAAAGCCGGAAGGTCTGTCGAGAAAAATTTAAAAACTATGCCTAATTCTTGACACATAATCAGCGGGCACGTCAAGGAGGTTTGCCATGCCCAATATAACCATTTCACTTGATGAAGAATTGCTCAAGTCCGGTCGGCGCTATGCGGAAAAGCACCAAACATCGATGAACGCACTCATTCGGAAACTGTTAGAACAGACTGTTAGATTTCAATCTGAAGACTGGCTTGAGGAATGCTTTCGCCTCATGGATCGTGCCCGCGGCAATTCCGAAGGTCGCAAATGGAATCGCGAGGAAGTCTACAATGTCTAAGATTTTCATTGATTCCAATATCCTGGCTTCCTGTCTGGATCAGTTTGACCAAGAAAAACGAAAAAAATGTCGCGAACTCATAAAAACGTTGACCGGCGACTTGCGGGGTGTCATATCCACTCAAGTAATGCAGGAATTTTTTGTTGCATCAACTACCAAACTAGGTGCTGATGTTCTGACCGTAAAGGACATCCTGCATTCTTTTGAACGGTTCGAAACGATTATTATTACCCCCCAGAAAGTGCAAAATGTGAAAAACTTTGGTCGGAGGATTTAAACGACGGCCAGGTGATTCGAGGTGTTCGCATAGAAAACCCATTATAATCTGAACGTTGGCATGTTAGGGACATCTCAAGTTTTAAAGTTTATTGACAACTTGCGAAGCGTGACGTTTGGCTGAAAGACAGAATCAATTTGCAACGATTTTGCCGCCGGCTCCGCTTCCAGCCCGCAGGGCATATGGGTCGGCTTCCGGCTTGACTCCGTCCTGCCTTCAATATAAAACTTTAAATATTTAGTACGTCCTCTATATTCATCCCCCATCCATAAGAAATCATTTGACCTGAATAAAGATTTGCTTCCTTTTGCCGTGCTAAAGGTTGATTATTACACCTATCATCTGATATGGATTTTTGAGCAGCGGCAAAAACCTTGCCTATTTCCATGCATCCAACAGCGAGATTATCTTTAACCATAAATTAAAAAACGATGCTTAAATCGGTGCCATATGGTTCAAAAATCATCATATAAAAAATCGCAACAGAGAGTTCGGGGATTCGAAAAACAAGCCGATCAAAGACAGCAGTTATCGGGAAAATTGTGGGAAAGCGAGGCGCGTTTTAGAACATTGTTTGAAAACGGACCCAATGCGATGGTCGTTATCGACGCGGAAGTCGGCAAATTCGAGGATGCTAATACAAATGCTTTGCGCTTATTTAAATTGGCACGAGAAGAATTCATCGGTCTAGGGCCTCTTGATATCAGTCCTCCGCAGCAACCCGATGGTCGCGCAAGTGAGGAAGCTATTCAAGAAAAAATCCAGGAACTGTTAAACGAAAACCCAAAACCTTTCGAATGGGTGCACAGAGACGCCTCAGGACGTGATATCCTATGCGAAATTCGACATTCAAAACTACCGATGTCCGATCGCAAATTATATTGCGCAATTGCTATTGATATTACTGAACGTCGGCAAACGGAAAATGAAATAAAGCAATATAAACGTATTGTAGAATCTACGAATAACCCTATCGGCTTAGTGGATCGGAATTTCATTTATCTATATGTCAATGAGCCCTACTCTCAGGCACTGGACAAGTCGATCAGTGAAATCATTGGACACTCCGTCCCCGAACTGTTTGGGCGCAATTTTTTTAAAACGGTTATGGAGCATCATTACATACAATGCTTTGCCGGAGAGAATGTCAATTATCAGGAATGGTTTGATTTCCCCGGATGGGGGCGACGTTGTATGGATGTGCGCTACTATCCATTCCGGGAAGCAAACGGTCGGGTTACTGCCGTGGTGACCAATGTTCACGATATTACCGAAATTAAGCAACTCGAAATGGAACTGAAAGATAGCGAAGAGCGGTTTCGGGCTTTTATGGAAAACATTCCAGGGGGCATCTATATCAAGGATGAAAACGATGTGCACCTGTACTCCAACCAATTTGCAGCCGGAGTTGTTGGAATGAAACCCGAAAAAGTCATCGGTTCCCGCACCCGGGATCTTCACCCACCCGAAATAGCCGACCGGCTGGTTGAGCTCGATCGCAAAGTGTTGAGTGAAAACATCGCTAGATTGACAGATGAATACAGCTATGAAGTTAAAGGGGGGACTCGCTGGCACAGAGACATCAAGTATCCGATCAAACTGGAGTCCGGGAAAAAGCTTCTAGGCGGCATTGCCTTCGACATTACCGAAATAAAGCAGAAGGAACAAAAACTGCGGGATGCATACAATGATATCGAGCAGTTAAAACTAAAACTGGAGCAGGAAAACATTTATCTGCGTGAAGAGATCGAAGTCAACTACAAGCATGAAGAAATCATCGGCAAAAGTAAACCCGTCATGGAAATGCTGAGCCGGGCCGAGCAGGTTGCCAAAACCGAGGCCACGGTGCTCATACTCGGTGAAACCGGCACCGGCAAGGAGCTGCTGGCACGGTCGATTCATAAATTAAGCCCACGCCAACATCGCCAGATGGTTAAAGTCAACTGCGCTGCCCTGCCGCCAACGCTGATTGAAAGCGAATTGTTTGGGCGCGAAAAGGGGGCTTTTACCGGTGCCATGACCCGTCAAATCGGTCGATTTGAGATCTCCGATGGATCAACCATTTTCCTGGACGAAATCGGCGAGCTGCCCTTGGATGTGCAGGCCAAACTTCTGAGAGTGCTTCAGGAAGGACAGTTCGAGCGCCTGGGAAATCCCCAAACGATCAGTGTCAACGTTCGTTTCATCGCTTCCACCAACCGGGACCTCGCCAGGGCCGCAAGAAAGGGAAATTTTCGTGAAGATCTCTACTACCGCTTGAACGTCTTCCCTATTACCGTTCCCCCACTGCGGGACCGAATTGAGGATATTCCCTTGCTGGTCTGGACCTTTACCAAAGAATTTGAAAAATCCATGGGCAAGACCATCGAGAAAATTCCTCAAAGAAGTGTTGAAGCACTGCAGCAGTATCCATGGCCCGGAAATATCAGAGAGCTCAGAAATGTTATCGAGAATGCCATGATTATGAGTAAAGATAAAACTCTGAAACTGATGCCCCCGGTCGATCAATCCCTCAATGTAGTGAAAGACCTTAAGCTTGAGGTGGTTGAGCGAAACCATATCATCGATGTGCTGGAAAAAACCTCCTGGCGCGTCAGCGGTGAAAGGGGTGCTGCTAAACTTCTTGGCCTGAAGCCCACGACCCTTGAGTCCAGGATGAAAAAGCTGGGTGTCACCAGATCCAGGTGAAGCAGGCTTATTTCACCGCAAAGGCGCAGAGGGCACAGGGATTATTTTTCTTGACCTATGGTAACATATGCGTTACTTTTGAATAGATGATTACAATCAGAGAGTATATAGACGAGAATAGCCGTAGTCCTTATGCCAGATGGTTTAATCGGCTAAATGCGCCGGCCGCTGCCAAGGTCGCCACTGCGTTAGTCCGAATGGAACAAGGCAATTTTTCGACGTCCAAAGGTATTGGAAAGGGTGTTTTCGAATGCCGGATCGATTTTGGGCCCGGATACCGCATTTATTTTGGTAAGGATGGAGATACTCTGGTAATCTTGCTTGGCGGAGGTACAAAGAAAAGGCAACAGAAAGATATAATGATGGCCAAAATGCTTTGGAAGGAATATAAGCGTCGAAAGCGACAGGAGCACTAAAAATGGTTCTCACAAGAGATTTTAAGGATACTATCAAGGATCGAGTTGAAAGGGATCCTGCTTTCCGGGAGGAGTTGTTCAAAGAAGGCATTGAGTGTTTTTTGACAGGTGATGTAGATACCGGCAAAGCAGTTCTGCGCGATTATATCAACGCCACAATCGGTTTTGATGACCTTGGCAAAATCACCGATAGATCTCCCAAAAGCCTGATGCGAATGTTCGGGCCAAAGGGAAATCCTCAGGCTCGCAATCTTTTCGAGATTATTGCCCATCTTCAAGAATTTGAAGGCATTCATTTGAAAATTCACACGGTGCGATGAACACAGATGGTAATCTGATCAACTGCGAGGCCTACATTGATCTTCATCACCGATCGGAATTAATAAAATTATTTTATTAATCAATATCATGGAAATCCTAAATCCTAATAATTTTTCATCTTCCGCCGTCCCTGCCCCGTGGAAATCTTCGTAGAAGACGAACGTAGTGAATTCCTCCGGGGTCACCGGAAAATGAAAACTATAATCTTTCTCTGCGTTCTCCGCTTGCCGGGCCATAGCTTCCACCTCCGTAGCAGTGCTACTGCGGAGGATGGGTTAGTGACGGCTGGCGCCTCTGCGGTGAAAGCCTATTGTTTTCCCGAAATATCGTAAATTTCCTGATATATCGGGAATAACATCCATATTCATCTCCTTCGATAATCCAGCATCTTAAACAATAAACCAATTAATATCAAATGCTTATAAACTTAATCGTATCAATTCTCCTCCTGGCATCCTTATTGCTATTTTTTTGTAATATAGTTAGATCCTCTACCTAATACGTTTCGGCCGGCTATATCCGGAGGAATCGTTATAGTACCTACCATCCATTGCGCCAAAAACTGCGAAAAATTTAACGCCGCTTTGAAAAGGCGCTCAGATAAAATGCTGTTTCTTAGCAGACGGAGGTTTATGCCAAGATACCTTAATAATTTAGAGGAGAATTATGATCATTTTCACATTGCGAATTAAAGTACCCGCTGAACGGCGAAAGGATTTTCTGGATTCGGCCCGGTTGACCATAGGGCCGACGAAGGTGCAGCCCGGATGCATCAGTTGTGGGTTTTATCAGGATTCAGATGATCCGGATGCCATGTTATTTATGGAAGAGTGGAGATGTCAGTATCGGATCATCCTGGAATTGATGGAACTCTCCGAGGATCCTCCGCAAATTAAACTAAATACCATTTCTAAAACGGAGGGACTGGAAGCGATTGAGGCGCTGCGATCTTAAAGTCTTAATTGTGATTTCTTCGTCCTCCAAGGTCGTATCTACGACATTTTATGGCAAAATGTATTCGCCAGACACCAAGACACGAAGTTTAATCAATAATAGACATTTATTGTTTGTGTCTTGGTGCTTTGTGGCTAATCTTTCCGGTTTATTCGGGTTAGGATTTAGCCCGCCACAATTCCGGCGGGTGAAGATTTTGCCCACAGGTCTTTGGGCGGGTTTGAATCAGGAGTTGAATTCTGAATCTAAGCGGGATGAAATCGGAAAACAAAGACAATAACCATTAATCCAGATATCGTTGATTGGTTGATAAGTTGATTGGTTAAGTGGTTGTAAATATGGATTTATCCCATATTTGCAAAATAATTGGCCACTTCATGTTTTAACAATCGTAACATTATAGGCTTTTTCCGAAACTACGCTTGGGAAAAGTGTCCCCGGAAGGGCAGCAAGCACGCCGATAATTTCCATAGGTTTCAGGTGTCGGGTGTCAGGTTTCAGTATCTAACATCTCCTTTTCCTGACACCCGACACCTGAAACCAGACACCTCAATTTTCTGACAACATGTTGTCAGAAATGGCCCGCTAAGGGCCTAAAATGATGACTATAATTTACCTAATCAACCAATAAACCAGTAAACTATTCAACGAGGTTTGTAATCGATGAAAGGAAAAAAAAATGAAACAAAAATTAACGATTATTGGAATCTGCTTTGTTGCCGCAGCCACATTGACGGCGGTTTACATCGCAGGGTGCATCAAGGGCCAGACCGGAAAAGGATCAGGCTTAGTAAAGGAGGTCCAGGCAGCCGGTAACATCGTTAAGGGCCCCAATGTGGTGGTACCGGACCGCTATGTCTATTACCCGGGCACTGAGGTGTTGGCCAAGGACGAAGTTCGCGTCATCGCCTGTGGTACCGGCATGCCGGACGCGCGTCGCGCACAGGCATCGGCCAGTTTCCTGTTCGAGTTCGGCAATGGCGAGAAGATCATCTTCGACATCGGTACCGGCTCGATGCGCAACATCAACGCGCTGATGATCCCCGCCCAGTATCTGACCAAGGTCATTCTCAGCCACCTGCACACCGATCATTGGGGTGACCTATCTTCACTCTGGGCCGGGGGCTGGACCGCCGGCCGCCCGGTGCCGCTGGAGGTCTGGGGTCCGAGTGGCATGACACCAGACATGGGCACCAAACCGGTGCCTGGCCAGATAAAGGTCTACGAGTTCGACTACAAAGCCGTCAACAAGGTCATCTATGACCAGAACGGCATCGTGGTGCGTGCGATTCCGGCGATCCACGCCGGCGACGGCCCGGTGAGCTTCATTATCGAATATGCCGGTATGAAACTGGTATTCGGTGGCGACACTTCGCCCAACAAGTGGTTCGTCGAATATGCCAAACGCGCTGACTTCGTGATCCACGAGGCGTTCGGCACGCCCGAATTCTTCGTGACCGGGTACAACCAGCCACCGCAGCTTGCCTGGCGCGCCTGCTGCGAGTTCCATACCTCGGGTCAGGCCTTTGGCAAGATCATGAGCACCATCAAGCCACGTCACGCCGTGGCCTACCACAGTTTCGAGGAGGCCTTGGACGGCGTGAAGAATGGCATTCGCGAGACCTATGACGGCCCGCTCTCCATGGCCGTCGACATGATGGTCTGGAACATCACCAAGGACAAAGTCGTCGAGCGAATGGCTGTCTCACCCGACCGCGCCGCTGGCGTGCCGGGCCCAACCCGACAGCCGCCACCGGAGCGAGGACGACCGAGCCCGATGTCCGACTTCATAGCATCCGGCGAGTGGGGACCGGCCTTCAACGCCCAAAACAAGATGCTCGACGAGCATTCCAAAAAGTACAACCTGCAGGAAATGGACTGGCGCAAACAGAAGCCCTGGTATAAGCCGACCCAATAGGGCAGAACCGGAAAGGCCGGGAAATAAGGCCCGACCTTGCGCCAATCCAATAAACTTTTCACAAACCCCAATATACAAAATTTTATGAATAGGAGGCTAAAACATGAAACGATTTTTCGGATTCTCAGTGTTTACCTGTATGGCTATCCTGGGCGTGATGATCTTTTCAAACCCGATTGTCTTTGCTCAGGACGAAGGCTTCGTCTCCGAGGATGCCTCGGGGAACGACCCGCGGGAGTTCAGCAGCAAGTTTATGCCCTATTACCGCTACACCGAGTTGGAGAACGACCTCGAGGTCAACGAGTTTACCCTGTTCGGGTTTTTCGCGTTCAACGCGAGATTCGGCATGACCTACGAGTGGGCCGTCGCCAAAGAGGTCGATTACAGTGATGTCGATGAATTCAAGCAGTTCCAGGCGGGTGGAGGCGGCGGCGGACTGCCCCCCATCGGCCCCAACCCCGGCGGCGGCGGGGGGCTTCCGTTGAACGACCTCGAGGACGACGGTGACGTGGTCGGCATGGGCGACCTGGGCCTGCGGTTCTTTTTGAGACCGAAGCAGTTGGAGTGGTCCTTCATGGAGGGTAAGAAGAACTTCTCCCTCATGCCCCTGGTCGAGTTCACCGTGCCCACCGCCACCAAGGACGTGCTGGGTGGGGAGACCTTTGTCGTCTCCCCCGGTTTCGTGCTCGTGTTCGATCTGCCGTTCGAAAAACCCCCGTTCGGGCTGGCGCTTTTTGCCATGATGAATTTCTACGACTTCGATGCCTGGAAGGACAAGAGGCGCGATGACGTCAGTCGTTTCCGCGGCCGTTGGTTCTACTTGCAGCCGCTGAGCAAGCCGGCCTTCGTAGACAACCCGGAGGACAAGAGCTTTCACATCTTCGACCTGAGCGGGTTGTACCTTATGCCGGAAATGCAGCCGGTCTACGATTTCGAGGAGGATGAGTTTAGTTTCTGGATCGCCCCCGAAGTCGGCAAGATCCTGCGGGACGGCACGGTCTTCTACGCCAAACCCGGCTGGGGCGTCGACAACAGCGAAGACGGCGATCGCGAGTTCACGTTCGAAGTCGGTTTCCGCTACTTCATGTGATGGCAGGTCGGCCGTGACCCTGCAATGGTCTAAAAAATTGCTTTCCCGCCTGAATACCGGTTCCCCGCCTCCGCGGTCAGGACAATTAATTTATCTATTTGAAATTAAACACTTTATTGTCAATCCCGCGAAGGCGGCAATCCAAATAAATGGAAAAATTCGACTTTTTGTGAAACTGTCCTTATTATAATAAATAATTTGATTGGCTTGAAACGATTTTTAGAGAACGCAAAAAGGAGGAAATCATGAAATCTCAGGTATTCATTGTTGTTCTATTGGCTTTGTTCGCCTTTGGCGCAGGCTCCGTGATCGCTCAGGAGCTCATCATTTATCCGGCCAAGGGTCAGAGCCAGGAACAGATGGAAAAAGACAAGTTCGAGTGTTACACCTGGGCCAAACAGCAAAGTGGTTTTGATCCCATGGCGATGCCTACCGCCAGTTCTCCGGCGCCGTCCCAGGAAAAGAAAAGCGTGGGCGGCAGCGCGCTCAAAGGTGGCGTGGCCGGTGGGGCCGGCGGTGCGATTATCGGCGGCATTGCCGGAGGCAGGAAAGGCGCCCGCAAAGGGTTGGCCATCGGTGGTCTTACCGGCGGCGCTATCGGTGGTGTACGCAGTTCGCGTCAAAACCGGCAGACCGAACAGGAGCGCCAGCAGTGGGAGCAGCAGCAGGCCAACCAATACATGCAGCAGCGCAATGCCTACAACCGCGCCCATAGCGCCTGCCTCGAGGGCAGGGGTTATACCGTAAAGTAGACCATTGATTTTGAACTTATCCCTGAGGACCAAATTTTCAATGTTAGAATAAGTTGGGCTTTTCCAATCGGAGGTTACTATGAAAAGATACATCTGGATTCTGTTCGTATTTTTATGCTCCATGATTGCGGCATCAGCTGTTGGGGCCGGAGACTTTGACGGTAGTAAACCCTTGTTGATATCGGTCATTCGGGTGATCGAATGCACGCCGGACGCAGCCACAACCATCGAGCACCAGGAGGTTGTGGACGGCAAACTCATTTTGCAGGGCGCTGAGGACGGCTATGAAAAGATGCGCGACGGTTTAGGATGGACCATGGCCATTTCAGAGGAGAGCGGCCAGGTGGTGCTGACAGCCTCCGGCGAGCAGGTGGCCTTTGTGGTTTTCGGCGCCTGCATCCCGATGTGAGTTGGAATCGATAGGTATTCGCTTTTCAACAGTCTTGATTTTTCGCTGTTCTGGGATAACCGCGATTTTTTCGCCAATCCTTCGAAGGGATTCAGCATACGGGAAAATGTACATTGAAAACAATTTTCATCAAACAAAAACACACCATGACGCATCTATTTCGACGCGATTTTCTGAAACTGGGATTTATGGTCACCGGTGCCGTGCTCAATCCGTTTTCAGTTCAGGCCGCTTTTGATTCCAAGCCCAAAAAAGTTAAAGCACTGGCATTTTATAATACACATACCGATGAAAAGCTGCATGTCGTTTTCTTCCGAGACGGTAAGTATGATACCGGAGCTTTAACGAAAATAAACTATATCCTGCGCGATCACCGCAGCGCTGAAATTAAAGCCATCGATGTTCAATTGCTTGAGCTATTGCACGCCATTTCAAATAAAACCAGATCCCAAGCACCATTTCACGTCATATCCGGCTACAGGTCACCCACCACAAATAAATCACTTAGAAAGAAGAGCAAAGGCGTTGCGTCCAAAAGTATGCACATGCTAGGTAAAGCCATCGATTTTCGTATTCCCGGTTTCAGCACGCGGCAATTACGAAATGTGGCCCGAAAAATGAAAGGCGGT
>CALZJV010000111.1:0-37469 GCA_945787595.1 uncultured Desulfobacterales bacterium
AGCACTTATATCATGAGGATCGCCTTAATTATCCCTTGAAAAGGATCGGGGAGAGGGGTGCGGGCAAATGGCAAAGACTCTCCTGGGATGACGCCTTAACTGAGGTCGCTGAAAAACTCGACCGGATCAGGGTCCAAAGCGGTGCCGAGGCAATTGCCTCCATCGGCGGTACCGGCCGAGGCTTTTCAGAATTGTTTAAGGTGCGCTTTATGAATCTTTTCGGCAGTCCCAATCATGCCAATGCAGGGCAGTGGTGTTCGGTGGTCAGCCGCCAGATTCATGCGGCCATTTATGGCGCCGGGGCCAGCCGTGCCGTCAAAGAGCCCTGCAAATGCGCCGTGATCTGGGGTGGCAATCCGGCAGAATCCTTTGCCTGCATCTTCCCGCAACATATCAAAGCCAAAAGACGGGGGACTCAATATATTGTCATAGATCCGAAATACTCGGAAACCGCGGGCCGGCTTGCAGACCGCTGGCTCAGGTTAAGGCCGGGCACCGATGCCGCCCTCGCTTTGGGCTGGCTGAATGTCATCATTGCCGAAAAATTATACGATAAGGATTTTGTCGAAAAATGGTGCCATGGATTCGATGCGCTCAAAAAACGCGTCAAACAGTATCCACCCCGCAAGGTGGCCGAGATAACTGGGGTGTAAAGTCAGACATGCAGGGCCCAAACGTTACCGCCATTACCCAGGCCAAGTGCATCCTGCGGGCCATAACCGGCAACCTCGATGTTATCGGCGGCGATATGCTCTCCGGTCCCTGTGAAAAGGCAAACTATGGGGCCATGCTCGAGCACATGGACCTGCTGTCGGCAGAACAAAGGAAAAAGCAACTCGGTGCGGACCGGCATAAACTTTGGTGTTATCCCGGATATGAAATGGTTGCCGAATCGGCCAGACCCTATTGGTACGGCAAAGGCTTATCGGCCGGCTTTCTACCCGGCTGTCACGAGCCCGCGGTATGGGACGCCATTCTGGAGGGAAATCCGTATCAGGTCAGCGGATTGATTAGTGGCGCCTGCAATCCCCTGGTGGCCTACCCCAACACCAAAAGAATCTACCATGCACTAAAAAGCGCCAGACTTGAACTTTCGGTGGTCGCCGAGCAGTGGATGACGCCGTCGGCCATGCTGGCGGATTACGTCTTTCCGATAACCAGCTGGCTGGAGCACCCCCAGCTGTATACCCAGACGTTTCAGGGAAGCGGAAATGCCGCGGCCATCGGAGAACAGGTGGTACCTCCCCTGCATGAACGCAAAAGTGATTTTGAATTTTATCGGGGCCTGGGCTTAAATCTCGGTCAGGAGAAATACTGGCGCGACAGCTTGGACAAAGAATGGGACTGGTGTCTGCAGCCGTTGCTGCAGGAGCTGAATTTGGATTCAGCCCGGGAGTTTGCCGCAAAGCAACGCTGGTGGTCCCCCCCGCCAGTGGAAAAAAGATATGAAACCATCGATCCGAAAACGGGCAGCCCCCGGGGATTTGCGACACCAACCGGCAAGGTCGAGCTGTATTCCACCATCCTTGAAAAATTAGGTTATGATCCCCTGCCCGGCTATCAAGAACCGCCTGAAACACCGATCAGCCAACCTGAGCTGGCCAAGAAATATCCGTTCATTCTGATCACCGGTGCCAGGTTTCGCCCCATGCACCACTCCGAACACCGACAGATTCGATCTCTGCGCAAACTCTACCCCTTTCCGACTGCTGAAATAAATCCCGATACCGCCCACCAGTTGGCAATCGGCGAAGGCGACTGGATGGTCATAGAGACCCCCAGAGGAAAGATTAAGCAAAAGGCCAAATTGACTTCCCGTATTCTTCCGAGAATGGTTGAATCCCAGCATGGGTGGTGGTTTCCGGAAGAAATCGGCGAAGACCCGATACTATTCGGCGTCTTCCAGTCCAACGTCAACGTCCTCACACCGGATAGCGAAGAATTTTGCGACCCGGCCACCGGAGCCGTCACCTTTGGGCCGCTGTTGTGCAGAATTTATCCGCTGAAAAAGTATGTTTAGTTATGAAGCGTATTAAAAGGATTATTCCCAGGAGTTGATATTGGGCGTGTTACAAAGGAGGGGTTATCAAATAATTTAACTTTAGATTAGTGAGCGGAATCCAAGTTATTAGGGTAATACTGCTAGCTTTCGATTTATAGCCGGTTTACACAATTCAGCCAAAGTTTGGGTTCAGGACAAGGCGTCCCGCGAATTGAAATACTCACGTACTCCGTGTACGCTCGTACGCTCCGTCTTCAATTCGCGGGACGCCTTGCCCTGGACACTGAGACGCATTTTTGAGATAGGTTCTAGCAATTTATGATAATGAAGATTTCCATAAAATATTGATTTTTTTTCGCTTGACACGTTAAATTTAGGCTGTAGCTTAAATGATAACTACTATTAATAAATTATAATTTTTGCAGTTTGCCTATTCTGATACATCCTTATTGCTACTTCGTCATATTTGCTTATACTTCAGCCCCTTGGTATAACAGTTTGATATTACATAATAAGCGAATGCCTAAAGTGACCTAAATTGCCTAAAATGCCTAAAATTATGGAAACGCTGCGCTCTATCTGTTTCATAAAATGGACAGAATACCACAATTTTAGCTCATTTTAGTTCAATTTATATTTTAGCTCATATTTTTTTTGGTAATGTGACAAAGTAGAATTATATAAAAAGAATTTATATAGATTAGGAGGCGGACAATGTCGCCGGACACAGGTTTGCATCGTTATTATGATTGCCTTGAAAGCGCCATCAGAAGAATTGCCCTTCGCCTAAAACTCCTTATCGCCCTTGAATCCCTTCTAAGACTGGCTTCGCTTTTTCTGATCGTCCTTTTAGGAAGCCTCTTTCTTCAGGGAACCCAGGAGATATTTTCGTACCTTCCTTTCGTCTATTGCCTCCTGGCCTCGATCTCGCTGATTGTGGTCTTTTTGTTAGGGCTCTGGAAAATCGCTTCCAGGCGTTCAACGTTACGTGTCGCCAGAGGATTTGAAGAAAAGTTCCCCTGGCTGAGAGATGATTTGACCAACTCTGTTCTTCTTTACCATCAAATCAACAGTTCCTCGGCAAACGATCATATCTCAGGGGAGTTGGTTACAGCCCAACTGCGCAAGACAGCAGATATGGTTTCGAAAATTCATCCAAAACAGGTGGTAAACTTCAGAAGCGCATTGCCGCACCTAAAACTCTTGATCCCTCTTCTTTTTGCTTTCACGGTGGTCTTCGCCATGGAACCTTCGTTTCCGGGCCGCGCATTCGCTTTTCTCTTCGATCCTCTGTCTGCCCTTCCGATGCGGGAAACGGTTATATCCGTCGATCCCGCGCCTTCCATGGTGTTGCGAGGAACTCCGGTGGTGATTAAGGCCAAGGCAACCGGTTACATTCCGGATCGCGTTTCGCTGAGGTTTTGGCCCGATAATGGCGAGGTCGTTCACTTTGCTATGGATTCTGAAGGAAACGGCAGTTTCAGTCACAAGATCCATGCGGCGCAGATCTCTTTCCGATATCAGGCCTTCAGCGACCGGGCCAATTCTGCTCTTTACGAAGCGCGAGTGGTGGATGCACCTAACATAGGGAAAATGAAGCTTACCCTGATCCCTCCCGGCTACACGCGTCTCCCCGAGGAAATTAAGGAGGAGGGTCACATCGAAGCGCTAAAAGGAACGGTTGTAAATCTGGAAGCGTGGGCAACAAAAGAGGTCAGGGAAGGGAAACTGATACTGGATCATAAAAACCAGCTCCCGCTCAAGGTTGAAGGCGTCCGGCTCAACGGTAACCTTTATGTTTTTAATCCCGGCACCTATTCTCTATCCGTCAGAGATGAACTCGGGCTCGAGAATGTCAATCCCGTCCAGTACAGAATCCATCTGATTCCTGACCAATATCCTCAGGGAGAGATTATCAGCCCCATAGAAGACCTCGAAGTCACGGGGAGTGAGATTCTCCCCCTTATTTATTCCGCAAGTGATGATTATGGCCTGACGGCGATCAGACTGATCTATCAAATGGCCGGAACGGAGCGGTCCATCACGCTAAAGGGCTTCAAGGACGATCGTTCTGCAGGACTTGAGCGTTTCAAGTGGGATCTGGCCAGCCTGGCGTTAACCCCTGGTGATCATGTGACCTACCGCCTCGAGGTGTGGGACAACGATTCGGTCTCCGGACCCAAAGTCGGTTATTCAAGGACACTCTCCCTGCGCATGAGGAACGAGAGGGATCTGGCCGCCCGGGAGTCGGAGCGGGCTCAGGAGATCGCCGACGCCCTGTTGGATCTTTTGGCGGATCAGTTGGAAGACATCAAAGACCGCAAGGCGCTGGCGGCTGAAACCGTTAGCATTATGGAAAAGGTCGATCAGCATCTTGAAAGTATGGGGACGGAAAAGATGGAACGCTTTGACATGGAGTCCTTGAAGCGGAATCTATCCACACTGCATAGAAGAATCGACCGGCTATCCAAAGAGTCGACCACCCAGGAGTTGGAGCGATTGGCGCTTCTGGCCGAAAATATAGCCAATAAAACCAGGATGCATGAAGTTGAAGCCGTGGCGCGTGAAATCAGAAATCGGCAGAGACGCCTCCTCGAGGCGCTGCGTCAACACAAGGGGCCTCTCACACCGGAGGCTCGTCAGGCCATGCTGCGAGAGCTCGAGAAGCTCAAAGACCTTGTTGCACAGGTCATGGAGGCCATGAGTAAGATGGCCGCTCAGCTTCCCGACGAGTTCATCAACAATCCTGAGCTCAGCGGGTTGGAATTCCAGGATTTTTTCAAGGACCTCGAGGAGATCCAGAAAAAGCTGATGGCGGGAGATATGGCAGGTGCCATTGAAGCCGCCCGGAGGCTAATGCAAAACCTTTCGGAGATGATGGCAGCCATGGCCAGGGCCGGGGCTCAAGCAAACATGGGCGCTTCCGGCAGACTTCAATCGGAGATGTCCCGTCAAGCCGGCGAGCTGGAGAAAATACTTGCGGAACAAAAAGAAATTCTGGCCGGCACGGAAGCGGTCGATCGAGAATTAAAGCACGCGATCGAAGCGGAAACCGAAAAGCGCCTTGAGCACATGATGTCCCGTTTTCATGAGCTCTTTAAACAGCTGCGCGGCCTGCTTACTTCTGAGGAGCGCGATTCCATTTCGGAAATGGAAAGACTTCTTGAAGCGGGGCAGATCGAAAGGCTTTCACAGCTTGTCGAAAGCCTGGAGAAAGAGCTTGCGGGCAAGCCGGATGTTCGGATGATTTTCGACGAATTGATGCAGCAGACGAAGGCGTTGATACCCGATCAAAACGAGGTCATGACGGCAGAAAGCCAGGAAAGATTCCCCGGCCTTTCCTCCAGTCAGAAAGAGCTCCGGGAAAGGACCGCGGGTCTGGGAGAGAAACTGGAGATGCTCTCACAGCTCTTCCCGGGCATGGACACGGAAATCATTAACGACCTCAGGCAAGGTGCGCGTTCGATGGGCACAGCGTCCGGAGAATTGGATGGCGAAGATGCCGGCGGTGCAATCCCTCCGGAACAGGAAGCCATACGAAACTTGACTCGATCACAACAGGCCATGCAGCAGATGGCGCAGCAAATGGCCCGGCAGATGGCGATGCACATGCAGGGAAATCGATGGGCCTATCCCGGGGGGTATGATCCGAGATCCGGCTGGTATTACGGACCCCGGATCCCCATGCCCACCCTGCCTCAGCCGGATGTGAGCAGGCCTCGGGAACGTGGCTATACCGGCATTGACAGGGAGGAATTTGATCCACCCACCAAAGATGCTTACAAAGCTCCCCAAATGCTCAGAGAAAAGGTCATGGAAGCCCTCAAGGAAGACATCCCTTCGCGTTACCGCAGAGAAGTAGAGCAATATTTTAGAGGTTTGACGCAATGAAAAAACGCATCGGTTTCATCTCATTGGTATGGGTTACACAGCTGGCTTTGATCGTGCCGTATGTCTCGGCCACGGCGTCATCGGAGATAGTGCAGTCATTAACAGCCAGGCTTGAAAGTTGGGACATAGAAGAGATCTGGCCGCCGGTCCAGGCGGCGCTTGCGAAACAGCCGCAGGATCCGGAGCTTCTGGAGGTCGCAGCCCATATTGCGTTTCACCGCGGCGACTACCCCGAATCCCTCCAGCTGATAAGACGATCCATGGAGGTGGGAGGAGAGAACCCAAAACGCCGGGGATTCGCTCTGTTCATCGAAGAAACGATCAATGTCCTGGCTCCTTACAAAGAATACGAAACACCTCATTTCATTATACGTCTAAACGAGGAGCAGGACGGCATTCTGGTCGATTATCTGACCGCTGCTCTGGAAAAAACATACGCGGTCATGTCCCGCAATTACGGTTTTAAATCCAAGGAGAAGGTTAGGGTTGAGCTCTTTCCCGATGCAAGGGCCTTTTACCTTGCCTCTACGCTCTCTGTTCGAGACATCGAAGTAACCGGAGCCGTTGGTTTGACCAAATTCAACAAGTTGCAGTTTCTCTCGCCCGGGGCTCTGGTATACGGCTACCGCTGGCTTGACGCGATCAGTCACGAATACATGCACTACCTCATTGTAAAACTAACGTCGAATAAAGCGCCGATATGGTTCCACGAAGGGCTTTCAAAATATGAGGAGACCCGCTGGCGCAATGGCCCCACTTATCTTTCACCGCTTTACCGGACACTTCTGGCCCAGGCCCAGGCAGATAGCCGGCTGATCGAGTTCGTAAAAATGGAGCCATCCTTAATCCATCTCGATACTCCCGAAGAAGTTCAGCTTGCCTATGCCCAGGCGGCCTCCGCCATCGAGTTCATCATCAGCAGCATCGGGCATGAAGGCCTTAAAAAGGTCATGGAGCGCATGGCCCGGACCGAGACAAAAGGCGCCGGTGAAGCCATCAAGGAAATGATGGGGCTGGAGTTTTCTGAATTTGAAGAGAAATGGAAGGCATATCTGACCGCCAAAGAGATCAAACCCATGGCCGGTGCGAAAATTCAGCGTTATAAGATCAAGGAGGGAAGCGCCAGCGAGGAACGCATGGACATGCAAGAGATCAAGTCTCTGGTGGCCAGGAATCGGGCCCATCTGGGTGATAAACTGAAAGAGAGAGGCCGCACGGGTGCTGCGGTTATTGAATATCGAAGAGCTTTGGCAGAGATGCAGTATGCCGTGCCCGTCATGAACAGGCTTTCCACGGCCCTCATCGACCTCGGCCGGGATGAAGAGGCATTGGATATGATGAAGCGTACTCTCGATTTAGCTCCCGACCACCCCACGCCGTACACCCAACTCGGCCAGTTCTATTTGAAACTGAAAGATTTCAAGAAGGCCAAAGCGGCATTTGAGGAAGCCATTCAGATCAATCCATTCAACCCCGATGTACATGTCGGATTGGCCAATGCCAGCGCGATGCTCGGAGACAACGTTGGCTCCGCGCAGGAAAGAGACATTGCCCAAAGGCTAAGAAGGTGAAGAAATCAATGGAAGCTACCAATGGGTATCAATTATCGGATGCAGAGCTCGCCCGGGCGGAAGAGATGGGCAGGAAAAAGTTTGAGATCATTTCGGAGATCAAGAAAGTCATCGTGGGGCAGGACAAGGTGATCGACGAGATCTTAATCGCCCTTTTCTGCCGAGGTCACTGCCTGCTTGTCGGTGTCCCCGGCCTGGCCAAAACTCTGTTGATTTCAACCCTGGCAGGCATTATGGAACTTAAATTCAAGCGGGTCCAGTTTACACCCGACCTGATGCCTTCCGATATCACGGGAACCGATGTCCTCGAGGAGGAGGTCAGCAGCAAGCAACGCACGTTTCGTTTCATCAAAGGTCCAATTTTTGCGAATATACTTCTGGCGGACGAGATCAATCGGACACCTCCCAAGACGCAGGCCGCGCTGCTTCAGGCCATGCAGGAATACAAGGTGACGGCCGGGGGCGTAACCCATCCTCTCGATCTGCCTTTCTTTGTTCTGGCCACCCAGAACCCCATCGAACAGGAGGGGACCTATCCTCTGCCCGAGGCTCAGCTTGACAGATTTATGTTCAATATCGAGATCAACTATCCGAGCTATGATCAAGAGACGGAGATCGTCGCTTCGACGACGAGCTCCCAACAGCCTGTGCTCAACAAGGTCATCCGCGCCGATAAGATTCTAAAGCTGCAGGAACTTGTGAGGAAGGTGCCCGCCTCTTCACATGTCATCCGGTATGCGGTGAAATTGGTGCGCGCCTCACGCCCTCAGGAAGCCGAAGCCCTGCCGTTCGTTAAAGAGTGGACGGAGTGGGGCGCCGGCCCCCGAGCCTCGCAGTTCTTCGTCCTGGCAGCCAAGGCGAGGGCCGTGATGGATGGACGCTATGTTGCTTCTACGGAAGACATAAAAGCCGTGGTGCCCTCCATCTTGAGGCATCGAATTATCACCAACTTCAAAGCACAGGCAGAAGGGATCTCCTCACTGGATGTCATCGCCCGACTTTTACAAGAGGTGGCGCCTTGAACTATTTCGACCCGAAAGTCTTAGCCGGGGTAAAGACCCTCTACCTGAAGTCACGTTTTGTGGTGGATGGCGTGATGGTCGGAATTCATGCCTCCCGGGCGAAGGGGCTTAGCTCTGAATTTGAGGAACATCGCGGATACGCCCAGGGTGATGAAACACGCCATATCGACTGGAAGGCGTATGCCAAGTTTGATCGTTATTTTATTAAGGAGTATCGCGAAACAACGAATCTGCGGGCTTACCTGGTCATGGATTGCAGCGCTTCGATGGGTTACGCCTCCGATGGGGTGAGCAAGTTCGATTATGGCTCGGTGTTGGCCGCCGCGCTGGCCTCGCTGATGTTGAAACAGCAGGATGCCGTCGGGGTGATCACCTTCTCCGACAAAATTGAACAGATGATTCCCCCCAAGGCTGCTCACGACCATCTCTTGGCTATTTTGAAAGCGCTGGAAGACACACGGCCGCAGGGGGCCACCGCGACCGCCGCCGTGTTGCAGGACCTGGCGGCCTCTTTGAAAAGACGGGGGTTGATTATTCTAATCTCGGATCTTCTCGATGAACCGCTGGAGGTCGCCAAAGGCTTAAAACAGTTGCGAGCCAGGGGAAGCGAGGTCATTGTTTTTCACCTCATGGATCGCGAGGAATTGGAATTTCCCTTTAAAGAGCCCTGTCTGTTCCAGGATATGGAGGCGGATTTGAGACTCCTGGCCGATCCTCAGGCCATCCGGCCGGCCTATCTCAGGGCCCTCCGATCGCTTATGGACAGATATCGTCAGGCCTGCGTCGCGCATCAAATTGACTATTCCTTATTCGACACCTCAGTCGGTCTGGATCAAGCTTTGGTTAGGTACCTCACCTGGCGGCAGAAGTTTAGACCGCGGTAAACAAAAGATGAATCTCACTTTTCACAATCCATTTTTTCTTTATGGGCTCGCAGCCGCAATCCTGCCCATCCTCATTCATCGGATTACGCAGAGAAAACCGGAAGTCCGGGAATTTTCTGCGGTTCGCCTTTTGCTCCAATCCCAGCGAACCACTGCAAGGCCCCGGCGGCTAAAACACCTTCTCTTGCTGATCTTAAGAATCCTTGCCATCGCGGCCATCGTGTTTATGATGGCGAGGCCTGTGCTCGAACGCCCTGGTTTTGCCACGCTCTTAGCGGAAGGCGCCAAGGTATTGATCGTCGATAACTCCCTCAGTATGGGCTATCGCGAAGACAGGGGCCAACGCTACGATATTGCCAAAAGCGCAGCCCAAAAAGCGTTGGCGGGTTTCGAAGGCAGGATTACGCTTATTCCGACAGGCCGTCTCCAGAGGGGTCAAGCTTTTGAATGGATGCAAGTGGAAGAAGCCCTGAATGCTTTGCAAGCGCTACCCCTCTCATTTGCCCGGGGCGAAACAGAAGCTGCCTTTACATCGGCCTATCAGCGGTTAAGGAATTTAGAAATGCCTAAGCAAATCTTGATTCTGAGTGACTTGGCACGCAGCGATTGGGACGGCCTTGATCTGACCCGGCTCGGGATCATCCCGGACGCAGACGTCACTTTTTTAAGAATCGGGCCTTCCACCAGAGATCCGAATTTCGGCATTAAAGATGTCAGCCTGACTGAAGGCGAGATCTTGGTAGGCGTTCCCGCCCGTCTGGCAGTTACCGTATCGAATCTCTCCGATCAAGCCGGTACCGCACTTGTGCAAATCTACCTTGCGGGTCTGAAAACCGAGCAGAAAACGATCGATCTGAAGTCCGGTCAGACTGCAAAGGTCTTCTTTGAGCTTTTAGTTGATAAACCCGGTTGGATTGATGCAGAGATTAAATTGTCCCCCGACCGGCTTCGCAGCGATGATGTATTCTATTTTCCGATGAAGGTCAGAGACAAAGTCAACATTCTGATCGTCGATGGAGATCCCAAGACATCTCTCAAGGCCAGTGAGAGCTACTTCCTGGTCAGTGCGCTGCATCCCGGTGCATTCGAAAAGTCGCCCTTTCTGACTCGCGTTATCACTGAGGGCGAGATGGCCCGGACGGATTTGCGATCGTATGACGGCATCTTTGTGCTGAATGTCCCCCGGCCGGATTTCTCCCGCCTGGCGTCTTTCCTGGAAATGGAACGGCCGGTCTTCATTTTTTTAGGCGATCGAATCGTTGCCGAGGAATACAATCGGTTTTCGCTCGCTCCCTGGCAAATTAAAGGGCTAAACGATCTAAATGACAGCGCTGAAACGATAACCCAGGTTGATTTAAGTCCGGAAGCACGCAAGAATCTGACACGATTGGAAGATAGCCTCAAGAGCGTCTCTGTTCGCAGGCATTTCAAGATTGAAGGTACGGCCAGAAATCTTCTCACCCTTGGAAATCAGGATCCGCTGTTACTGGAAGCCAAGGCGGGGAAGTCCAGGCTTTTTATGTTTGCCTCCAGCGCCGACCTCGACTGGAATGACCTTCCGCTGAAAGCGGTCTATCTTCCGCTCCTGCAGGGCCTCGTGAAGGAAGCTATGGGATTAACGGGAACCTCCCAACCGGCCGGAATCACTTTTGGAGAGCCTTTTGGAGAAAAAAGCCGTGCGGTCCAACTAAAGGGACCCAAGGAAGGCCCCGGAATCTTTCAATTTCACCTTCACGGCGGTGAACTGAGACGCGGCCTGAACGCGC
This sequence comes from uncultured Desulfobacterales bacterium, assembly GCA_945787595.1. The sequence continues at coordinate 11,137 of CALZJV010000111.1, forward strand.
CTTATGAAGAATCGGATCTGGCAAAGGTTTCAGATGATGAGCTCAAAAAGAAGTTCGGCGCGATTGATGTGAAAGTTGTGGAATATCAGAATGGCGGGCTAAAAAATCTGCGGGGAGGGCGCCAGGAGCTATGGTCTTCTCTGCTGATCTTCCTTTTGGCCATCCTGACGCTCGAAACAATTCTAGCAAACGGTATCTGGTGGTATAGAACTTAAGTCATGATCTCCCGAAGAAAATTTTTAGCGATGGCAGTGGGTCTCATGGGAGGATGGATCCCATCTTGGCCCAGGTTTGCATTGGGTTCCCTCTTTCCGCATTTTTTCTTCGCTCAACTCAAATACCGGGGCGGAGAATGGGATCCAAATCCTCTGTTTGCTGGCGCCATCGTTGAGGAGCTCGAGCTTAGAACAAGTATTGACGCCAGAAAGGAAAGACGCGTTATGCAACTATCGGACCGTGACCTGTTTTTCTGTCCTTTCCTTTATATGGCGGGTCGCTATGAATTTGAACCTTTTACGCAACAGGAACGGGAAGTTTTAGGACGCTTCTTAACCTACGGCGGTTTTCTCTTTGCCGAAGACACAGTCGGTGCCAAAGGGTTTGGGTTCGATCAGGCCTTTCGAAGGGAGATGCGCGCGGTCCTGCCGGGCTACGAGCTGAAAAGGCTTTCTTCCGAGCATTCCGTCTATCAGAGCTTTTATCTTATTGGCAGCTTCGGCGGCCGCCAGAGGGTCAATCCGTATCTTGAAGGCATCACGATCGATAGCTGGACCCCGGTTATCTATTCACAAAACGACCTGTCCGGTGCATGGTCGCGGGACAGATTCGGAAAGTGGCTTCACGCTTGCGTTCCCGGAGGTGAGCCGCAAAGGAAAGCAGCTTTTAAAATGGGGATCAATATCATTGTTTACTCCCTAACATCCGACTATAAGCGGGATGTAATCCACCATCCCTTCATCAAGAGGCGTCAGAATTTATGAACATGAACCCGATCACCATAGCCCCTGTTTTTCCATTGTGGCTGATTATCCTTCTCTTCTGTCTCGCTTTGGCTCAGGCCGCAGCCCAGTGTGTAAAGAGTTGGATTAAATTAGGACCTTGGAGAGCCCTCGTCATCTCTTTGCTGCGGTTCGCTGCAATCGTTGTTCTGGCCGTCTTCGCCTTAAACCCTTCTGTGGTTACCCGCACGGAACACAGGATATCACCTGCCATTGCCATCATTGTGGACACGTCTGAAAGCATGGAGCAATCCGTCGCCGGTGGGAAAGAATCCCGACTTGGTGAAGCCAAGGCTTTGCTGATGGAAGGTGACAGCTCCCTGATAGGGTCTCTGAGCAAGAAGTATGAAGTGCATGTTTATGGGTTGGCCGATTCGCTAAGACCCCTGGAATTTGGCGATGTGGCCCGTTTGGAAGCCGCTGGCAGAAAGGGGGATGTAAGCGAGGCCCTCAGAGCAATCAGCGACCAAAATTCCGTTGCTGTGCTGTTGAGTGATGGCAACGTCAAGTGGAATGAAGGCCAGGCACAGCTGCTTCCGACCGTGACCGTTCCGTTTGGGGATCCGGAAACGTATCAGGATATCCTGATCAAAGGGATCAGCGCCCCGTCAATTGCCTTCAGGGACCGGGAAGTCACCATTGACGTTACCCTAAAAAACTACGGATACACGGACTTGACGCTTCCGGTCCTTCTCAAGGATTCGGGAAGGCTGCTTAACGCCAGAAACATCAGCGTGCAGGCCGATCCCGCAGAGTCAACCGTTGCTTTCTCCTTTGTGCCGAGTGAGGTGGGTCAGAAAAACCTTTCGATTTCGATTCCGCAACAGGTGGGGGAGCGCATTGTTGACAATAATCAAGTCAACCTCTCCATTAAAGTCGTCCGTGACAAGACTCGAATTCTGATGGTTTCGGGAAACCCGAGCATGAATTACCGTTTTATGCGGACGGCTCTTAAGAGCGACCCCTCTATCGATCTGCTCTCTTTTGTCATCCTGAGAACCCCTTCGGATATCTTAAATGTTCGCTCTTACGAACAGAGCCTGATCCCATTTCCGGTCAAGACCCTTTTCTTAACAGAACTGACGAATTTCGATCTGCTCATTTTCGACAATTTCAACTACGCTCTTTATTTGCGTCCTGAACATCTTGAAAGCATCCGCAGGTTTGTTGAGGATGGCGGTAGCTTCGCGATGGTGGGCGGGCCAAATCTTTTCGATGAGGGCAGATATGGTTTATCTCCAATAGGAGACATTCTTCCGGTTAGATTTGTGGAGAGCGAGTTTTATCGAAGAGATCCACCCGTTCGGGTAAGACTGAGTCCGGCGGGCGCCAAACACCCGATTTTGCGTTTCAGCGGCGAATATCGAGAAGGCGATGGGGGCCCGGGTCTGCTCTGGCAAGAAATGTCTCCTTTAGACGGTGTCAATCTGATGGAAGCCAAAAAATCTGCAACCGTCCTTTTGGAGTCTGCGCAGGGGATCCCCTGGCCAATTCTGACCGTCTCGGAGAAAGGAAAAGGGAGGGTACTGGCCCTGACAACAGACTACGCCTGGAAGTGGTACATGGGAATGGTTGCCAGAGGAAAAGGGAATCAACTCTATCTCATGTTCGTACACCGGATGGTCCGGTGGCTTACGAAAGACCCGAGCCTCGATCTGGTTCAAATGATCCTTCCGGAAACGGCCACGTCCACCGGGCAGGAGACCGATGTTAGAATCCGATTCCAGGATGGAGTGCCATCCCGGATTTCTGATGCGGCCGTCTCCTTCTCTGTTTTTAATCCTGAGGGAGTCAAAATCGATTCGAAACTCAAACCCACCCCGCAGCCCGGTGAGTACATTGTCTCTTTCCTTCCGCAGAATGGCGGGATCTTTCGAATAAAGGTTGAAACTCCCGTCGGACAACTGGAGGAATCCATGGTTGTCGCAGGGCCCCTTGAGGGCCTGGATGCCGGCCCGGCCCACGACCAGCTCCAAAAGATCTCCACATCGACGGGCGGAAAATATATGCCGCGAAAAGATGAACTTACAAAGGAAATAGAGCAATACGTTCAAAAAGCAGAAAAGCAATTTGTTGAAGAAAAACTTGTACCGCTATGGGCAACCGCTTTTGTAATGGCTGTTGTTTTGGCCCTCCTGTCGTCGGAGTGGTATTTAAGGAGACGCTGGGGGCTGATTTAGATATAAAACCACTGTTCGTTTGTAATATCGAAAGGTTGACATGAAAAATAATTCAATCATTTTGGTTTTACTGATCAGCGCTTTCCTCTTTGTCTTTGCAGGGCAAGGGGAGACAGCTTGCAGAAATCCCAATCTTGTGGATGGCGATGATTCCTTGCTTGTTCCGGTTGCGGCTTCAGGTTTCATAGAGATCCAATGGTTCGGCCACTCTTTTTTTCAGATCACTTCCAGCAGCGGAACGAAAATCATCACCGATCCATTCGGATCCATGGGATACCCCATTCCCCAGGTCTGGCCTCACATCGTAACCGTTGGCAGGGAACACCGGAACCATAACAACGTCGGGCTGGCAAAGGGAAGCCCCATTGTTTTGCGCGGTCTGAAAGAGGGAACCTTTGAATGGAACGACATTAATCTCACCTTCCGCGATATCCTGATCTACAATGTACCCACTCATCAAAGAGGCTATATGGAATATCAGCGAAGCCTGAAAGGGGCTGCCTTCGTTTTTGAAATGGATGGCATGTGCATCCTGCATGCCGGAGATGTCAGTGAACCGTTCAACGAAGATCAACTCCAGTTCATCGGGCATATTGATGTGCTGATGGTGCCCATAGGCGGAACCTACACGGCAGGCCCGGACGAGGCCAATCAGATTATCGAGCAGTTAAAACCCAAGATCGTCATCCCCATGCACTACTGGTATCGGGAGAGCGACCTGATGCGCTTTACAGACGGCCCCCACCAGACCCGGGTCCTTAATACCAGCAAATTCACCGTGAGTAAGGATACCTTGCCGCCCACAACCGAGATTTACATTCTCAAGGTGGTTCGGGAGGGTGATCTATAGGCAGAGCCGGGTGCCAGGAGGCGCCTTTATATACCCCGGGGTAACACAAGGAACCGTTTCCATGAATAATAGTTGTGTTTACTGTGGAATCTATCAATATCGGGGCAAGTTGTGATATTAAAAAATCTGAATAAAATTAAGCCCAGTTAAGAAGCCAGGTTTATTAATGAATAGGATTCGTTTAAAATTACAGGTTTCAAATTGATATCGCAAGGGTTTTTAGAGAATGGTATGGTCTGATACAGTCATCATGATTTCAAAATTATATCTGTACTTGAAGCATATATCTTTTGCAGATTGGCCGATCACCTGACCGGTCTCGCCTACCTTCAAATGAACGCGGCCAATCAATAAAAGAAAAGCGTAGTTTGCAGGATCTCCTCTTTTAAAAAGAATGTCACCTATCTCATGTTCTTCCTTGACCGACATCTCCGTGAGTGCCTTCACGAAATCCCTTCCTACACCCCGCGTAAGCTCTACTTGTTGGATATACACAACACCTACTCCTTCATTCGTAAATTAATAAAAACCCCATCTCCAGAACCGGAAACAGGGCCTTATGATCCATGCGCTCTTCCTTTTGATTAAAGGTTGAACTCAATAATTGTGCTGCGACAATGGAACAATTTGTATTAAAAAATCAAGCAGATTATGGACAGGAGGGGGGTAGGCCCAATTTGAGGGGCTTCTCCATCGAACCTTTACCATATTTCTGAGCTAAATGTTAGAGAAGGAAGGACACAACATGTTAAAAGGTTCAATTTCTTTGCCTCGACTTCTTGCGCTCTACTACCCACTCGCAATACGAGTCACCAAGTTGCATATTCTTGATAAGTCTGAACGTAAAATTTGGGTTTAGACTTTCGACAGCTCCATCACCCCACGCTTGGTGCCCTGAATTACAAAATTCCTCCTTAAGGCCAAATTCCTTCCACCTCTCATGCCAAGGACACATGGTTGTCCTGCCCACACACCTGTCTTCGGTAGCTTCAATAATTTCGAAATTAAATTCAGGTCCCATTGCTGTTATAGAAAGAAGTTTCAAAACCTCCACTACATCTCTTGCGTTTTCGGCGGTTAATCCAAAATTGTCTGCAAACTCTTTTGCTCCCTTGCCTGTCTCGTACCAAAGCTCCTGAGCGAACTCATTAAATTTGTTTTCTCCTATGGCATCTTTTAAAGCCTTATCTATTGCAGTGATTGCGCCTGTCAATCCTTTTGCTGCAATTTCCCATCGTGTCTCCGCAGGAACCTTCTCTATTGCTTCAGCCATTTATAGCACCCCCTTTTTTTAAGGTTTCAAACAGTGGAACTCAATATGTGGAATATTCGAAGGCGCGTAAAAATCAGATGTGAACTGGATTCGATTCCGTTAACGGAGAACCGCTTCTGGTCAGTTGGAATAGGAAGATCAAGAATAATTTATAAGCATTTATACCCAAATCGGTGGCATTTAGTCAATCATTATTTAGGGTTCCAGCTGATATTATTTAGGGTTCCAGCTGATGATGATTAATCGATCATAACTCAATGAAATTCAAAAGAGTAATCCCCAATAGGTAGCTTCCGGCCATTATCGATCAGAATTTTAGATTGGGCATTAACAAAATTTCAGCCTTGGAAAAATTGGGAAACATGCCTGAATCAAACCTGTCGAATTATTTGATATAATTATGTATTTGTTCAAGCAACACATAACCGGTCCACCCATTCTTCGCAATAAATCGCAAAATTTTCTCAGAGCTTTTGAATTTTGCACACAGTTTAGGAATGGATTTTGAGGTGGGAGTAAAATAGAAAGGTGGGGTCGTCGCAACTTACCAGCATTTTTTTATTAAGCTGGCTTTTTCTAGCCAAATAAACTAGCTGAAGCAGCAGGGGACAAACCTGCAATCTGATGGCCCCCTGTGTTTGGCTATTCTATGAATAGGTGACCAGTGACTGGTTGACAGGCGTTCTCCACCTGAATCAAAAAATTCTTCTGATCCTCGTCGTGATTCATATCTGCGCGGTCATATTCTATCTTATCGCAAAGCGTGAAAACTTGCTGAAACCGATGATTAACGGCACCAAGCTTTGGGATCAAAACCTTGAATCTTCCTGGGAGAACACGGTATTGGCATTTTTCATACTAGCAATTATCGCTGTGGCTGTTTACCTGATTATTTATTAGCCGGATTAAATCATTAGACGGGAGATCAAGCAGAGAGATTGGTTATCCAACACGGCGATTGAAGAAAAAAGCTTCGAATGTTTTTGCTGTTTTCATAAAATTTGCCTTATCACTAAATACCGACGAACTTAAGGTTGTATCCCCTTTATCGCTGCCCGGTTCCATAGAAGCCTCCCACGGAAGAGTCGCCAGCATCTTTACAGCATCGGCATTAACGGAAAAAGCATCTTTTTGGTAAGCTGACTTCCCCTGTACTGCGGCCCCCATTCGTTTGAAATGCTGTGCAATCAGAAACATGACTGATTTGCGGTATTTGATCGCATCTTCAGGTTTTGCAAACTGGGCATACGCTGCGCCAAACATAAATACGGTGATGAGAGCAAAAATCATGATTTTTGTCGCTACTTTCATACGGCCTCCTTTTTTGGATAGTTGGTTTTTGAGAGAAATTTCAATTTGCAGCAACTTTTCCCGAAAAACAAAACAGTTGTTTCACTTAACATTACGAAAAAGTTGCCGTTTTGGATTCATTTTGAACTAGAATTTTATCCAAAGCTTATTCGATGGGCCGTTGCTGAAAGAGATATAGGAATAGTAGATCGAATAACCGACCCGCTAAAGATGACTGACCATGTATAAATGCCCGGTTTGCAAGTTGCTTCCGCCGGCAGGTTCTAAAGTGATCTCAAAGGATCGAAAATTCGAAAGCGATTCTTTGGAATGAATTTCGACTACGGCGTATCCGGTTGGTGTGACAGAGAAAACCCCGCCACTGACTTGTTGTCCATTTTTTTTCATCCATAGCTGATATTGTTGACTTTCATCCGGAATAGGAAGATCGCTTGCTACCAGCACACCTTTTTTGCGGTCCTGACTGATGACAAACGTACCATCTCCTTTGGGAGCCCTGGACGTGCCTTTCATTTTTAAAACCAGCAGTTCTACGGCGACCTCATCCTGTAACTCTTGTGCATTATACCATTGAATCAAATTGACGACTGAAAGGCTGATAATCATAACCAGGCCGGCAAAGGCCCATGCCGGGGATAAGCCCTGCCAAAGTGATCTCCATTTCCATCGCTTTACAATAGGCTGAACTACGGACGGCATTTTGGCAGTTGATTGAATCCTCTGCATCAATTTCTGTCTAAGCTTTTGAAGGCCAAGACGTATTCGCGTTTTTATTGTTCCCAAGGGTTCGTTCAAAGCCTCGGCAATTTGCCGGTGTGTGTAACCTTTAAAATAGGCCATTGCCAGGACATCCTGTTGATTTTTCGGCAGTCTATTGATGGCATCAGACACCTTATACCTTGTTACCGCCGATTCAAAAGCTGCGCCGGGATTATCATTTGAGGGCAGTTTCTCTAATTGGACGTCAGACCATTGGGGGCGATTAATATCTTGACGGACGTTGCGCCGGCGCAGAGTATCAATGGAGCGGTATCTTGCAATACTAGCTATCCAACCCTTAACCGACCCTTTTTCAGGGTGGTATTTGTCGGCCCTTTCCCAGATTTGCATGAAGACCTCAAGGGTAATGTCTTCAGCCGTCTCGTGGCTAACCGCAATTTTTGTTGCAAGGCTAAAGACAAGCGTTTTATATCGATCGTAAAGAATGCCAAATGCCTTTCGATCACCAATACCTATTTGCTGAATCAGGCTGCGGTCGTCTTCTTGAGCGTTGCTTTTTGTTGATCGATATCCATTAATAGGTGGCATAAATGGGCCTTGCGGGCTAAATCCAGCAAACTGGTTTGATTAAACCTGGAAAATTAAATTTTATAGAAACGCTGTAAATGATAATACTGTGAAATAAGGAACAGGAACTCAAATTGCCAAAAGCACAAATGTGGGCCCAGAGAACTAAAGCTGTAAATTATAACTCCCGCTGGCCAAATATAAATATATTCTTAGTATTTTTTTGGTGGATGTCGTGTCCTTTATCTTCATGCGCCAAGTTGTGGTTATGGTGGATTATGTCAAGCTTCAAACAATACGATCTCATCAACCTGTGGCCTGATGCCGATTTCTTGGCCAATTGAATGATTGTGGTGACTTGAAACCAAAGCCAATATCTTTTCTTTGTTCTGAAGCCTTAAGGTATAGAGGATGTTTGCTCCGCGGAAATTTTTTCTCAAAATTTCAGCTTTAAATGGGCTATTATCATCATGGATGATATCTTCCGGTCTGATCAAAACATTGGCCGGACAACCATATCGACAAGGATATGAAAAGCGTCCTTTCAAGGTGCCGAGATGAGTTTGAACTTCATCTACCGATGTCACCCGGCCAAGTACCAATACGCCTTCTCCAACAAAATCTGCCACAAATTGACTTTTAGGACGATGATACAGATTATAGGCTGTATCCCACTGCTCTAAATACCCATCTTTCATCACACCGATTGTATCAGCCATCGCAAAGGCCTCATGTTGATTATGGGTGACAAGGAGTGCACTGATTCCCAACTCCTTGAGAATTTTTCTAACATCAACACTGAGCCGTTCGCGCAGGGACACATCGAGATTGGAAAAAGGCTCATCCATCAGCAAAAGATCTGGATTCGGTGCTAATGCTCTTGCTAAGGCTACACGTTGCTGCTGACCGCCGGATAATTCATGCGGATATTTCTCTTCATCATTTGCCAATCCGACCAAATCAAGCATTTCCATCACACGACGATTCCGTTTTGACTTGTCCAGAGTTTCAAGTCCAAAAATAATGTTTTTCCTGACTGTTAAATGAGGGAAAAGCGCATAATCCTGAAAAACCATACCCAGTCGTCTGTTTTCAGGTGGAACGCAATTGTTGGAATTGGTTACAGGTGATCCGTCGATAAAGATTGAACCTGATTCTATCCTTTCGAACCCTGCTATACATCGTAATATAGTCGTTTTTCCACAACCACTTTCCCCCAGTAGACAGCCGATGTGCCCTTTTTGTAATTCGAACGATAACGCGTTGATGACGCATTTGCCGTTATATTTTTTTGAAATGTTATTTACCTCTAAGGCGTTCGGTACCATGATTTATCACCTGGATTTATAAATTAGATTGTTCCGATTTCCTATTGAGGAGAATGAGCGGAATCAGACCTGCTAATACCAAAGTTATGGATGGGAGTGCTGCCCGCTGCCATTCCCCCTCCGATGTGAGTTCAAAAATCTTAACCGCCAGTGTGTCCCACCCAAACGGTCGAGTCATCAGCGTGATGGGCATCTCTTTCATCACATCAACAAAAACAAGCATGGCAGCCGTATAGAGTCCATTTTTCAATATTGGGATGTGGATTCTTCTAAGGAGCTTTACACCAGTTATTCCCAGCAATGTTGATGCTTCATCTAAGCTCCTTGTAATGCGATGCATGGAACTGTTGATGCTGTTGAAACCAGCTGTTAAAAAGCGAACCGTATAGGCAAATAAAACTGTAATGATGGTACCGTTTAGAATTGACTTGAGCTGGATACCAGTTATTTCTTTAATTGCCCATATTATTTGTTTGTCTGTATAATTCACCATTATCACGATGCCGACTGCTAAAACGGTTCCAGGCAGTGCATATCCCATAGACGATAGGCGTATTGTCCACTTGGTAAAATAATCAGGATACTGACGCTGGATATAGGCCATGAGCAATCCAAGACCGGTAATAATTGCTGCTGCCATTAAAGAAAAAAATAAAGATCTGATAAGAAGACCTATGTAACGGCTGTCAAGCTCCACAGCAGCTGATTTGAGAGACCATACTGCCAATTGTAGGCATGGAATCAAGAAGGCGATCAACACAATCGCACTCAGAGCCCCGCAAGCTATCCATTTTTTCCAACCATAAAGCCTGATTCGGCTGTTTTCGGTGCTCAACTTACCAACCTGATGAAACTGCATTTTGGTTCGCATTTGTTGTTCAACGATGACCAACAAAATTACAAAAATTAAAAGTACGGAAGATAGCTGGGCAGCGGCAGATAGAGAGAAAAAACCAAACCAGGCCTTATAGATGCCGGTTGTGAAGGTATCATAGTTAAAGATAGAAACAGCTCCGAAATCCGCTAAAGTTTCCATCAATACAAGCATTAATCCACAGGCGATCCAGGGTCTTGCCATGGGCAATGCCGCTTTAAAAAATGCGTTTTTCCGGCTTTGTCCCAGAGCTTGAGATACTTCAAGGATTCTTTTCCCCTGGGTTTGGAACGCGTTTTTTGCCAGCAGATAGACGTAAGGGTATAGTGCCAGAGACATTACGAATATTACGCCTCCAGCCGACCGTATGTTTGGAAACCATTTTGCAGACGAAACGAGTTGCGTCCTTAACAACGTCTGAACCGGGCCAGAAAAATCCAACAGTCCGATAAACACAAACGCAAGAACATACGTTGGTATGGCAAGTGGAAGCATAAGTGCCCAGTTGAAAAACTTACGGCCTGGAAAATCAAATACCGCCGTTAGCCATGCCGTACCAACGCCAAGAATAAATGTACCTGTCAGTACCCCGATGCAAAGGATAAAAGTATTTTTCAGCAACTCGATTAAAAGGGTGTCAACGATATGCTGCCAGATTTCCGATACGGGTTGCAGAAGAGATGAAAAAATAACCAGGATTGGTATGATTACAAATAGTGCAGAGATTATCGCGATGAATCTTATACTTATGATTGAATGTGCCTTTTTCAGCAAAGCACTACCAAATGGGCGTTGATACCTTTCATTTGGCACGCAGGCAGATATATTCATATTATCAATTATAGAAATCGCCATCATTTGTAGAATCAACTTTGAACAAATGATGGATTGTGGTTATGGTTTATTTACGATAAATCTTAATTCAATCGAGTTATTTATATCCAACTCGATCCATCAGCTTTATCGCTGCCGCTTGGTTCTCACCAGCATTCTTAAGATTGATTTTATTTTGCTTGAATGATCCCCAATAAGCAACGATTGGGTTGACAGGAACATTAGGATTGACCGGATATTCCAGGTTGGCATCGGCAAATATCTGCTGGGCATTTTTAGCCGATAACCATTCGAGAAAAGCAACAGCCGCGGCCTTGTTTTTAGAAGCAGCAACTACACCAGCCCCTGATACATTGACATGTACACCACCCGAGGATTGGTTCGGCCAAAAAAGTGCAATCGGAATGGTAGGGTCTTTTTTAGCAAGACGACCAAAATAGTAGGTATTAACAATTCCAACATCCCCCTGACCGGCAATGATAGCCTCCATTACCTTTGTGTCATTGGAAAATGGAGGGGCAGCAAGATTGCCCACCCAGCCTTTCACAATCTTGGCTGTCTCCTCTTCACCGTGCTCCTTGATCAACATTGCAACCAATGATTGGTTGTACACTTTTTTCGAGGTTCTAAGAACAAGCCTCTCTTTCCAATCAGCCTTAGATAGGTCCTCGTAGGTGGTCAGTTCGTCAGGTTGAACCCTTTTAGTACTGTAAACAATTGTTCTTGCCCTTAATGACAGGCCAAACCATTTGTTCTCCGGGTCACGTAGGTGGCTTGGAATATTGGATGTTAAGATGTTCGATGGAACTGATTGCAATACTCCCTGCTTGGCAGCATGCCACAAATTGCCTGCATCCACGGTAATTAAAAGATCGGCTGGCGTATTTTCGCCTTCTGCTTTTATGCGCTGAAGCAAAACGGGGGCTTTATCGGTAATGTATTTGACCTGGACACCTGTCTCTTTGGTGTAAAGTTCAAATACCGGCTTGATCAGATGCTCTTTGCGGGCCGAATAAACGACAATTTCCTGGCTAAATGCCGTCCCTGAATAGGAAACCAAGAGAAAAAGTGAAATCGAAAAAAATAAGGTTCGGATTTGTTTGTTCATTTATTTTATCGCTCCTTTAATATTAGTAGACAAACTTTCTTAAACCACGGATTAATCTGCATGAACGCAAAGTACGGTGTGGATTTAGAATAGCTATTAATGTCAGTTGAATTCATGAATTCTTGAGACATCCATCCTTCGAAGGAGAATGTTTGATACACCAAACATATTATGGTGTCAACAACAATTCTTAATTTTTCAAAAAAATTTTGACATATGATGAAATGTATGAGATTTTGTGCTAATACGTTGTCGAACAACATAAATTAAAAGAGGGCGTTAAAATGAAAGGGCTTTCTGAGAACTTAGAGAATTATTTAGAAACCATTTTAGTTCTACAAAATGAAAATACCGTAGCAAGGGTAAAGGATATCGCCGAAAAGCTTGGTGTTCTCAGCGGGACCGTTACCTCAGCTTTAAGAACGCTTTCTGAAAAAAAAATGATCAATTATAAACCATATAGCTTTATTACCTTAACGAAAGAAGGGAAAAAAATAGCGGATGAAATATTACGGCGACACAATGTAATAAAAGATTTTTTACAATGCGTGCTACTGATAGACGAGAAAAAAGCTGAAGAGAATGCTTGCAGAATGGAACACTCAATGGATAAAATCGCCGTTAACAGACTCGTTCAATTTATCGATTATATCTATCAATGCCCTCGCACCGGAGAAGATTGGATCGGTAATTTCAACACTTTTTTTACGCAGAATAAAATTGCTGAGGCTAATTGCCCAGAATGTCTTGATGATTGTCTAAAACGGTATCGGGAAAGCCCCAAAAAGTCAGTTTAGGCCAAATCGAGTTACTACACATGAAATAATCTATACCAATCATTTAACGCTTTACCACCAGGGGGAAAAGGGAATTAAACTCCTCGAAGCTGTGAATACTCATATTAACGACCGTAAATCCAAAGTAGATATCCAATGCTATCTATTAAAAACATTTCGAAATCAGCATAAAGAGAACCAACAAATCCTATCGTGAAATTCATAATTGGATCGATGAACCCCAACCTTAAAGCAAGGTGTTGGAAATTGCCAAAAAGCAGGGTGCGACTCCCTTTGATACACCGGGAGCTGAACTGAATCATCGGAATGATCTTTGCACTTTTGACGTAATTATCGAAGATTATGGGTTGACAGACAAGGCCCTGCTGCGCATGGCCAAGGTCATCAACGCAGCAGACACGAACCGATTAGATGCCGATCCCCTATCAACCGGTTTTGAGGCTATCGCAGTGGGCTACGGCCTGCGCTATCCAGACGACTTTGAAAACATCCAGAGGCAGTTCGAGGTATACGATGCGCTATATGCCTGGTGCCGGTTGGATATGGCCAAGAATGGAATTTGTCATTATTTCAGATAGAAAAACGATATCATCACAGTTTCCACATTCTTTATCTGGTTTAAGATCCATATTCAAACATTTTATATCATCAATTTCTCTTTTCTAATGCAACCTCGGATTAGGCTGTTCGAAAAATCGAAAATCGTTTCAAATCTCACCATTTTTTCAGCTCTAAATTTTTAAAAATTAGAACGGGGCGATTCTTATCGCAGTGTGTGGATTTCACTTTCAAATCCATCAAAAAATTGAACCATGATATTTTAGGTTGGCCGGACAAACCCACAATTCCCGGCCATTGTAGGTTTCCCCTATCCAATCCACATTCTGTAGCAAGTGTAGATTGCCTAAATCGCAACCTTTTGAGGCTTTCTAAAAATTTAGGACTAGTAAACGAAATATATATTTCTTCAAGAGGTTAGATGAATAGCCGGAAGATACAAGTGATGAAATCTGAATAAATAATGCGATTGCTACTGCAGGTTACTCTATATCAGTATACTGCAGCACATTCCTTGAAAAATTTATTGCATTCTCTGTTTTCAAATAGGCATTTAGGGCAATTCATGATCTAGTTAAAATTGATCTGCACTATCAATGGTTTTTACAGTTTAATTAATTGAATCGTGTTAATTTTCAAAGTAGCATAACGATTTATTAGAACCACCTTTCTTCGCCATGGCAACCGGATACATCGCACCCTCTATTGGTAACCGGGTCATAGCTAAGAGCATCCCTTATAGTTTCATCTGCAGCCCCTTCAAAGCTTGGTGTGTCCAGTCCGGTAAAATGATCGGTAGCCAATTTCACAGGGTCGTGGCATTCGGTACAGTTCAAGTTTTCCTCCCTCACATGTTTTTCGTGCCTGCCCGAGTTATAGCTGTTGAACTGGCTGGTGCCCCGTGCATGACAACTTTCGCAATCGGCGGCCACGTTGAGAGTTCCCGTCAACCATTGCGGTGTTGTTTGTCCACCGTGGCAGCTGACATTCGAACAGGTTCTACCGGCCGGGTTATACGAAAAAATGCCTGACTTGGCATCATAGGTGACCAGCCCGGCAACGCTGGCCGGCGTACTCGTGTCGAAATGAACATTAGTGTTGGTGCCGGAACCGCTGTGGCAGGTGATACAGATGCCCGTAACCTTTGGCAAGGCGTCATGCACGCCATGGGCGCCTTCACGGTTCGGCCGCGAGTTGCCGGCCGGTGCAGCACTGTCAGGCGGATCGTTGTGACAGGAAGTGCAGTTTGAAAGAACCAGGGGCGAGCCGGCCGTATGGCAATCAGCGCAGGCACGTCCGATGCCTCCTTCAGCCGATGGCCACCCCAAGGTTGCCGGCAGTTTTGTGGCTGTTTGAAGCAGCGCCGCTCCAGGTGGGATAAGGGTGAGCGGTATTTTGAGTGTGACAATCTTCACAACCGCTGACCAGATTTCCCACCGCAACATTAAAGCGTGGATTGCTGCCGGGACCGCTGCTAGCGGGTACGGCATGGCAGTCCTGACAATATTTAAGATCGGCCTTTGCTTCCGGCCCATGCAGAGCAGCGTCTGTAAACGGAAGCGTATGAGGTGCGCCGGGACCACCGGGATGACAACCCGTCGTCGACCCGTCGGCATTGGTGAATCCGGCTGTGAAGCAGCTCGGTGCCGCAGAATTGGGGGCGGTCCGGCCCTGCGTAAAATCATGACATATATTACAGGTAGTGTTCTGATTCAGGGCATTGCGGTGGCTGGACAGGTAGTCGATGGTAACATCATTGGTGCCCTGCCAACGGGTGGGATGAGCCTCCGCGTCTGAATGGCATTGATTTGTTGAGCAACCGGTGGAAGCAGTTCCGCCGTCAAATTGGATGGTACCGGGCGTACCATGGCATTGCTGGCAAGCTGCAAGATCACCCTTGGCTTCCGGCCCGTGCAGCACCGGGTCGTCAAAAGGTATAGCGTGCGGCGCCCCGGGACCGCTGGGATGACATCCCGTAGCGGAACCGTCTGCATTGGTGAAGTTGGCAGTAAAGCAGCTTGGGGCATCCGGATGAGGACCGGGCGCGTCTGTCTCTACATTATGACAAACAGCACAGGCAACACCTAGCGAGCCGGCGCTGCGGTGGCTTGACAGATAATCGACGGATGGGTCATTGCTGCCCTGCCAGTTGGTCGGATGGGCCCGCGTATCCGGATGGCATTGAACCGATGAACAGGCGGTAGATGCAATGGCGCCGTCAAACTGGATGGTACCGGGAGTACCGTGGCACTGCTGGCAGAAAATCAGATCTGCCTTAGCGTCAGCGCCATGGTCGCCGGCATCCGTATAGGGAAGATCATGCGGGGCGGTAAATCCCGGACCACCTGAATGACATCCGGTAGTAATGCCGTCACTGTTCGCAAAATTGGCAGAAAAACAGCTTGGCGCATTCGCAAGCGGACCTGAGCCGGGCCCGTTGGTTTTGTGACACAGGACGCAGCTGGTATTAACTGTTTCCAGGGTAATCGTTCGGTGGGTGGCGTCATAAGACGGATCGCGATCGTCATTGGTACCCTGCCAGTTGGTTGGATGCGCACTGGCGCTTGGATGGCAGGCCGCGGCAGAGCAGGAACCGTCAGGATTATTGAAAAGACCAGGATCAGATACGGCGCCGCCGTCAAAGTCGTTTAACGCTTTACCGTGACAGCCACGGCATAAAAGCTGATTTGCCTTGGCGGCCGCTCCATGATCTTCGGGATCAATATACGGCAGAGGATGAACGCTAAAAGGCGGACCACTGTCATGGCAGGAAATACATCCCGGCACCGGGTCGCCACTGCCCAACAAATCGAGGCCATGGCATTTTTTACAGCTAAATAGATCTGCGTCGGCCTCAGCAGCGTGTGACAAAAGATATCGTGATAGATGGACCTGATCGGTCCCGGGGGCATCCGTGCTAGAGGTCGAACAACCACTGACATAAAAAATCAGTACGCACAGAGTGAGCCTAATCAAATATTGTGGCAATATTTTATTTTTCATCTCATTTTATCCATGACAAGATCTACAGGTCTGTGATGATTTAGGATTCCCATGACAGCGATAACAGGAGGTCGGGTTAATGCGACCGTCAATAACATGCCGGGTAAGGTAGTCCCCGCGATGTGGCATACGGCGATAACTTTCAGTCTGGTTTTTGATGGAGGGCCTCAACTCGATTGCGACCCCGTGGCAATCGCTGCAAAAACTTCCGCGGTGACAGCCGCCACAGACACTGCCGAATCGACCGGCCACCTGCCTATGATTATCGGCAAAAAACATACCGTGGTTCAATTTCTCATAGGGAATCTCTGCTTCCTCCATATCATGGCAATCGGTGCAATAACGAAGATCTTCCCCCTCTTCTTCAGGATGCCGCGGAGGCGGTGCATAACCACTTTGAACGGCTGCACAGGCAACCACAAGGATGATCGTCAAAATAATCGCGCTTAATCCCAGTAATTCTTTGTTTTTCATCGCCGCCTTCCTGATAATTTGAAAAGTTTATCCATACTGCTAAGGGTGTTTAATATTGTTGCTCTATCTATAACCCCATTAGCGTTTAGCTAGTGTCCATCCATAAATCGGTTAAAATCGATTTGGGCACTAAATAGTGTTTCCAATCCAGAAATGCGGATTTCTGTCCAAGGTCAAGGATATCAAGCGTTTGTGCGGAGACGTAGCTGGCTACGTCGCACAAACAATCGCGCCGATTGACGCCGAGATTGGGCAAAAAGACCATTTATGGATGGAAACTAGTAATCCGCGAATGTTCGAGTCAAAAAAAGGATCATTACTCCAATCTCCTGATAGTTTGACTTCCAAAGCATCATCGAAAAACCGCATCCCACCTCCTAGTGACAACCACAGGGAGTAGTCCTGGCCATATATCTCCTCATCATAACGAACATACATGGCATCGCCGCTAATAAATCCCAACCGCGAGAGAATGGAGGGCGTGTTCCAGTAAAAAAAAGCTCTGGTCAGTAAATGGCGAGTCTCGTCGGAGTCGCCGTTCATACGGCCGATTTGCCCGCCTATCTGGGTGCGGCCAGTTAAATTCCAGTTGGCATTTCCTTCAACATAAAAGGCATTGTCATCCCTGCGATCATAATCATAAAAATTTATTTTGGCACCAAGGTCTACCTGATTGAACCGTTGCCAGATGATGTCACTGCCCAGAGAGGAAAGGATTTCACCGGTCTCAGCCAGGAATCGAAATTGGTTGGCACTGTTGTCCTTGGTGTTAAAAAAGTCTTCATAACGATAGCGTTGGTAAAACGGCCGAAAATTAAAATCGTAAATATCAAAGCGAATTTCGTATGAATGCTCGCCCCAGCCTTTGGTATCCAAATTGTAGGATGAGAAACCGAAAAAATTAATGTCGAGCGGCAACTCCGCAAAAAGGTCGAATCCAGCCATTTCTTCGTCGCTGTCGCCATCGCTGTTTTTCTTTTTATAGGAGAGCCCGATTTCATATTCCGCAGCCTTATGACCGGCGACTCTGCCACCCCAGATACTGTCCCCGGAGCGTCCATCTTCAGAAGACAGTTCGACCGGCGAGCCACCGTATAGGGCAAATTTAAAATAGGGCGTCAAAGCGCTTTTAATCCCGAGACCATCGATGCTGTTGTTGATGATTCCTGCCATGACATGCTGACGCCCCAAGGTGAAGTTGGTGCCGTAGTCCGGACGGTTGTATTCCAGATAACCAGATAACAATTCACCATCTGGATTATCGTCAAAATAGTCGCTGTCATTAAAATCGTACCGGCCCCACCCATGCATATGCAGGGATAATCCACCTTCATCCAATGCACCGAGATCGAGCCGCAGGTATTGGTAGGCGGGAACAAGCAGGTCATCATCTTGTTTACCCCTATCCCGTTCAAAAGCCCGAAAGATGGTGTCAGATGATATTTCTACTTGATATAGGGCCTCAATATCATCTTCTTCTATTTCTTCCTCATCATCTTCCGTTGCAAGCTGTTGTTCCTTTTCTTTATCACCATCTACCGTTTCAAGCTGTTGTTCCTTTTCTTTATCACCATCTACCGTTTCAAGCTGTTGTTCCTTTCCGACAAAGGAATCTTCGCCTGCGGGTTGATTGCTGACCTCTGATCCTTCACCTTTGGCTGTTGAACTGCCCTTTTGCCCATTATTCATCCTGACTAATTTTTCATATTCTTCTTCCGAAATCAGGTTGCCTTTAGAGTCGTAGTAATATGTTTGCCCGGCGTGAAGTTCAGAAAAATGAGTTAAAGTCAATGCCACCAAGAGCAATAGAACACTGTCGAGAAACAACTTTTTAAACATGGTTCTGCTTTCATTTTTCAACATAAATTCCTTTGGGTAGTAAGTATAACTGAACGGCAGAAGGCACAAATCCGATAGAATTCGTATGAATTAATCAAAAAATGTGCCTTTTTCTCATGTCTGCTTTTTTTGGACCTTTGAAAGAGAGAAAATAATTTAAAATTCAAGAAGTTAAAAAATCAGACCTAAAATTATCGGACTATATAGATTTCAAAAAAAATGAAGAACGACGCATGTCTCCAATCACAAGTTTGTAATTGCAGTATCGCTTATGTTACAATCTTTAGGTTTTTGAGATGTCCCTTAAATTCTAATTCGAATATTATTTGGGAATATCCTTAATCGTTTTAAGTTGAAATAATACGTAATTTCTGAATCCCAGCAAAATAGACTTATTGCAGGGTCATCAAATCTAGCTACACAATTGTTGATCCAATACCCAAAACAGGCGCTTGACATGGTCTGAACCTCTGGCCTATATTTCATTTGATCGTAAACTATGAATAAATTCAAATTCTACATACGATTACGATACTAAATATTTTTACAGGAATTCCATGACAGCGACTCCCAATCGCATGGACTGTGACCAATGAGGTGCAAATATGAGCGTAAAAAAGGAGCTGCCTTCGTTACGCATTCTGATCGTTGAAGACAACGTCGACATCGCTGAAAACATCGCCGATTACCTGGAAATGCAGGGTCATGTGTTGGATTTTGCCATGGACGGTATCGGTGGATTGCACCTGGCGCTGACCCAGGATTATGACGCCATCGTACTGGACATCATGTTGCCGGCTATGGATGGATTAACATTTTGCAGAAAACTGCGGGAGCAAGGTGCGAAACAAACACCCGTTTTGATGTTGACCGCCCGCGACACCCTTTCCGATAAATTGGAAGGGTTTGAGGCCGGTGCCGATGATTATCTTGTCAAACCTTTTGAATTGCAGGAGCTTGAAGCCCGGTTGGGTGCTCTGGTCAGAAGGGCCGCTGACTCTCTCCAAGATCATCTTCAGGTTGGTGATCTCGAAGTAGACATGGGAAAAATGGTAGTTCAACGGGCCGGGTATCATGTTGAGCTGAATCGCACCAGTATGAAAATTCTTACCATGCTGATTCAAGCCTATCCCAACGTTGTATCGCGCAAGGAGATAGAACACGTGTTATGGGGCGATATGCCTCCCGACAGCGATGCGTTGCGCAGCCACATTTATGCCCTGCGTCGCGCCATTGACAAACCTTTCAAACGCCCCCTGATACAGACGGTTCACGGTGTTGGTTACAGATTGGTAGAATCCGATGACCTTTCGTCATAGTCTTCGAACACGCATTATTATTGCGTTTTGTTTATTCGGTGCTGTGCTGGGCACCGTTTATGCCACCGCGGTGTATATTTCTCTGGACCTGATTGACGATCATCTCGTCGATAATCGTTTGGTACAGGAACTTGAACATATTGTTGTTCACCATCAGCAGTACAGCGACATACCGCCACCCACTTCTCCTTATATTACCGCTTACCTTGATACGACACCCATGCCACCGCATGTTCGGGAAATGGTCGGCGGATTGACTGAAGGTTTTCACGAAGCCTATCATGGGCGGGATGAATACCACATTGCCGTGCAAAGCCTGCCAGATTTGGATAACTTTCTCTATCTGCTTTACGATGTCAGCGGTCTGGAATTTACCGAAAAACGCAAGCTGAATATAGGAATCGTATTAGCTGCCGGGGTGATCCTGATCATTGGACTAGGGCTGTGGATAGGCTGGTTGACATCGCGCAAAGTTATTGCTCCGGTGTCCCATCTTGCAGAACAGGTAGATAAAAGTGGTCCGGATAACCTGCCGACCGACCTTTCCAGGCATTTTTATCAGGATGAAGTCGGTGTGCTTGCCAGGGCATTGGAGCAGACTATGCAGCGAGTAGAAGCCTTTGTCAATCGTGAGCACCAGTTTACCCGCGATGTCAGCCATGAACTTCGGACGCCGGTTACCGTGATCAAGGGAGCTGTGGAATTGTTGAAAAGGCATTTTGCCGCTGAAAAAAAATCAGTACCGCGATCCTTAAGCCGTATCGAACGGTCGGTGAACAAAATGGAGAACATCATCGAAACTCTGCTGTGGCTGTCCAGGGAAGATGCGGCCGATCATCAGGGATCGGTGTTTGCTGTAACCCCGGCCGTACGCGAGGTCATCGAACAAAATCGCTACCTCATCGCCGGCCGACCCGTTGATATCGACCTGATGGTCAAGGCTGATCCCCAATTGACGGTTCCGTGCCCCTTGTTTCAGATTGCCTTAACCAATTTGATCCGCAATGCACTTCAATCTATGCCGAATGGAAAAATCACGGTTGATGTTCGCACGGATCGAGTGGTTGTTTCGGATACCGGAGTGGGCATTGCAGCAAAGGATTTGAAGACGGTGATGCAACCACATGTACGCGGCAGCGGCAGCGAAGGGTTCGGTCTGGGATTATCCATCGTAAGTCGATTATGCGATCGATTTGGTTGGCAGCTCGAAATTCAAAGCATCGTTGGCAGCGGAACCACGGTGCAATTGATTTTTTGTCCCACCGCAAAATAATCTCTCCAATTATTTTCCAGCCTTTTTTAAGGTGTCTGGTTAATACACCGGATATAAACAAAAATAGTGCCCCGGTTTTTTTTTCTTTAAGATTTCAATTATTTTTTACAATCATTTCACATTTTTTTCACAATTCATCTGCTAAATATATTCCTGCGGATGCTACAGAGTAGAATGATCACTCAAAATGCAGCTCCTCGCAGTTGCACCGGGACGAGATACGAGAGCAACACTGCCCCTGTATCAGCTGGATAGAACGAAAACGGGTTTGTCTTTCCATCCGTTGATGAGATTCCGAGCCTTAGGAGATCGTAATGGAGAAAGAATCCGATTTAAACCGGAGAAAGTTTATGGAGATCGGGATTTATACGATCACCGGCGCCATTACTGCCGTAAGCGGCGTTGCCCTGGCACGTTTTGCCGTTGGGACATCATTTGCAAAAAAGAAATCCAAATGGATCGAGCTTGACTCCGAAGAGATCCAGGATGCCGACGAAGGATTTGCCAGAGTCGTTCTGGAATATGAACAAAAAGACGGCTGGCTGACTGCAACCACAAGGTCACTGGTGTATGTCAAGCGGGTAAAAGGAGATGAAGTCGTAGCGATTTCCGCCTCTTGCTCCCATCTGGGCTGCATTGTAACCTGGGACGAAGAGCAAAAAATATTTAAATGTCCGTGTCACGACGGCAAATACGACGTGGAGGGAAGGGTCATTAGCGGGCCACCTCCCGGGCCGTTAAGAAGGCATAAGACCAAAATTGAAGACGGCACAATCCTGTTGGCCACCGATACAATGCCTTACGGAGGTGATCCCCATGAACGTGCTTAAACGCATATATTTCTGGGTGGATGAGCGTCTGGAAATGCATGAAATTTTAAAAAAGGATGTTCTCGACAAACCCATTCCCAAAGGGCTCAATATTTCCTACTGTTTTGGCGGCATCACTTTTTTTCTGTTCGTGATGCTGGCCGTCACCGGGTATTTCATGACGCTGTATTATGTACCATCACCCGAGCAAGCGTATGACACGGTGGATTATCTAACCTATGAGGTCCCGCTGGGCTATGTGATCAGAGGCGTTCATCACTGGTCTGCCAACCTCATGATAGTGACCATATTCATCCACATGATTCGGGTTTTCGTTTACGGCGCCTACAAGAACCCACGAGAAATCAACTGGATGACCGGCGTGTGCCTTTTTTGCCTGGTAATGGCATTCGGCTTTACGGGGTACCTTTTGCCCTGGGACCAAAAAGCCTACTGGGCAACTAAGGTCGGCACCAGCATTATGGGTACGGTTCCCCTGGTCGGCGACTATTCTTTAAGGTTAATGCGTGGCGGTAAAAATCTCGGCGCGCTGACAATGACCCGGTTTTATTCCCTGCATGTGTTGTTTCTGCCGGCAGCCACCTTCATTTTTCTTGTCGGGCACTTTGTGATGATCCGCAAGCAAGGGATTTCAAAACCGCTTTAAAGATTAATTGAATATTAGGAAACAGGCAAATCGTTATGAACCAACAGGCAAAAACCGGCGAGCTTGAACACTCTGATGAGATATTTTATCCGTCTTTTCTTTTTAAAGAAATTTTTGTGATGATGCTGATTTTTATTCTGGTGGCCATTATCCTGTCGCTGGTTTTCCCCGTAGGACTTGGAGATCCGGCCGATCCCACCGACAACCTATTTGTTCCCAAGCCTGAGTGGTATTTCATGTCCTTGTATGAATTACTGAAATTTTTCCCCGGAAAACTAGAGGTCATCGCTACGGCCATCATCCCGGCAGGCGGCATTCTGGTTCTTTTCCTGGTACCGTTTTTTGACAAGAGTCCCGAAAAAAGACCGAGTAAAAGACCGCTTGCGATGATCCTGATGTTTTTGGCCGTGGCGGCAATTATCGCACTCACGCTGATCGGTATCCTATCTTGACGGAAAGGAGGGATAGAACGTAACAAAAATGTATCGGAATTCAATAACTACAGATATCATTGATTGGTTGATTAGTTGATTGGTTAAGTGGTTGTAAATATGGATTTATCCCATATTTGCAAAATAATTGGACACTTCATGCTTTAACAATTTTAACATTCTAAAATTATGACTATAATTTACCTAATCAACCATTCAACCAGTAAACTATTCAACGAGGTCTGAACTAACAACCAGGAGGTAAAAATGAAAAAAATATTTATGGTTACATTGCTTGTTTTAGCAACCGGAACTTTTGCGGTCTACCAGGCATCTATGGCCAAAGCCAAGCCGGGAGATCTGGTGCTAACTTCAAAGAAGGTGAAGTCGGCCCCATCAGATGCCGGCAGTTCCCAATGGGACCAGGCCAAAGAATCGAAGATTGCCCTTACAGGAGCAGGAACCGTTGAAGGCAAATCCCTTGAACTCAATGCAAAATCCGTTTACACCAACGATGAAATTTTTTTTCGGCTTGAGTGGGCCGATAAAGATAAAACGTTAAACAAAAACAGATGGAAAAGTACCGGTGGTAAGTGGACCAAGTTTAAGGGAGATGAAGACCGATTGGGAGTGACATGGGAAATTAACCGCATAGATAAGTTTGCCACCAAAGGATGTGCGGTTCTCTGCCACAATGAATCTAAGAATGAAAAAGACTGGTACTATGCCGTAAGCTCTTCAAAAGAAAAGGGAGATATGTGGCATTGGAAATCTGTCAGATCAAATCCGGTGGGGTACACCGAAGACGGTTTTGTAACGACAAATCCGAGCAAGGAGCCTGAAAAAGGCAGAAAACGAGATGCCGATTCCGGTACTAAGGCCAAAAGCAATCGGACCAAAGATAAATCAGGACCCGCTTATATGCAGGACCCCTCCAAACCGGCATCAGTTGAAGATGCGTTGCTTGTATCTGAGGCCGTTGAGATAAAGGCTGATACAGCATTACAGAGCGGTCATGAGATCCCAGGTTATATGCTTTACACAGAATGGAAGGGCAGTTTTGCAGATTTAAAAACAAAGGGCGTATGGAAAAACGGGAAATGGACCCTGGTGATGTCTAGAAAACTAGACACCGGATACGACGATGATATTCAATTCAACACCCGCAAGAAATATCCTTTTGCCGTTGCCGTATTTGACGATGCCCATGAACACAACAGCTACAATTCGGAACCATTAAAACTTGAGTTTAAATAAGCCTGGGTTGAGCGGTTCCGGGTTGAAAAACCCAGACAAATTGTATCAAAGGGATCATATTCTATTTATGCGGTATGATGGGTATTCCAGATTTTGAATAATATTGAGAGCAGTATCCATCGGTTGTAACCTTTGAACTTTGAACTCCGAACCTGGAACCGCCCTGGACTTGTGGAGAAATCCTGGGCCCGTTTTTCCCGGATAGTTCTTTTAGCAACTATTTTTATTGAGGGCCCAACACCGTAAATCAACAAAAACCCTTAGGCCGTCAGGGAAAGAATGGCAATACAGTAAGGGGATAAACTGCGCATGATAAGATCTTCTAGAATCCTACCGATAAGCGCAAATTTTTTGAACGTTTGGGAGGAATTTAAAGGGCACTGACACGCGCTGTTTTGCATGGGCCTTAAATCCCAATCCTTTTCACCTGATATCAAAAAACGGATAAACATTTTTTTTGCCCTTCCGTATCTGCAAATCCTCAAGTTGCCCTAAAAGCGGCTCTAGCTCTTCCCGTTTTTTCAATTCAGGCTGCATTAACAATATAAAATGAAGGTTAATAATTTCAGTGGCATATTTAACGTGGTTTTAAGGTGGGATTAAAATAGAAGGTATGGGCCGAAAAAACCGATTGCCCGCTTCAAGATATCATTTGAGTATCATAATTTTTAACCTATCGTTTTAATTACAGATATATAGCAGATTTAACGCCGGGCGTGAGCAGCGGCCCAAATGAAAACCGAGTTGGCACGGTCTTCCCGTAAAACCGCGACCTACACGCCGTCAGCTCCACTGGTTTTGTTCGGTGCAATTCAGACTCTTTCCACTCGGATTTATGGTCTTGTTGAAATAAGGTGGTTAGACTTCTTTAGACAAACGCTGTTCTGCGATCCGGTGCGCAGCTTCATCGGTCGTAATACCTTCCGCGTTCGCCATTTCAAAGATACGCTGAAGTGCGTAACGCACGCTCTTTACGACTTTCTCTTCCGCGTCTGCCTGCGACCAACCCAGAGTCTCGATCCCTGGAATCGCCATAGCACCGCCTACATTAACCACATAGTCAGGGGCGTAGAGGATACCCTTCGCACGAAGCCTTCCAGTATCTTCCGGATGAGCAAGCTGATTGTTGGCCCCACCGGCAACAATCCGACATCTCAACTGCGGGATGGTGATTTCATTCAGCACTCCACCAAAAGCACAAGGAGCGAAGACATCACACTCCGTTTTGGATGTTTCTTCAATGGGAATGAATTGCAATCCTAGTTCATCCTTAAAGCGTTGGATGAGCATATCATCCACTTCGCTGAAAAGTACTTCGGCTCCTGCATTGAGCAAGTGCTCGATCAGTATGCCTCCCACACTTCCCGCCCCTTGCACAAGTACCTTCCGGCGCTTCATTGACGCCTCTCCAAAGACGTGTTCACAAGCAACCTGTATACCAGTGAATACCCCGAGTGCTGTAACTGGGCCAGATGAACCTGCTCCGCCAGCTGCTGGGGTGCGACAGAAGATGTATGGTGCACCAGTCTCAGCGATGGTATCCATGTCAACGGAGGATGTTCCCACATCCGGCCCTGTATAGAAGAAGCCCCCAAGCTGATGAACTAACCTTCCATAACGCCTGAGCAAATCGCGCCGAGTTTCCGGCTCTAAGTATTCAGGAATGGAAATAACAGCTTTCCCTCCACCCCGTTCGATGCCGGGAACGGCAAACTTATAAGTCATACCAGCAGCAAGTCTCAGAGCATCCTCTAGCGCGGCTTCTTGATCAGGATAGTGCTTCATGCGTGTTCCTCCCGTGGCCGGGCCAAGTTGGGTAGAGTGAATAGCGATGAATATCCATGCGCCAGTAGCTCGATCATA
>CALZJV010000111.1:37529-38409 GCA_945787595.1 uncultured Desulfobacterales bacterium
CGACATGTCATGTATCTTGCCATACTCTGTAATTCGACGGTGATCGAAATGCATGATGATATGTAACTGATATCATATAGTCGCTTCTTTAAAATTTACCTAAAAGACCCTTTTTTCAGCTACAGGGTTGATTTCAAAGCCTTTATCCAATAGACGTCTCTGAGATTCCTTAGATTCTTTTCACTTTGGCAGAATGGTAAAGTATTATCTGATTTCTAATCGAAAGATTCCGGCGCCATGTCCCTCAGAAGTTAACAACAGCACCCTGCTGCCGGCTACGAAACATATGGCTTCACGCTGGCGAAAGTCACTTCGATCCTGGGGAAGGGGTAAAGGGACAGTTTGTGGGTGCCCGCTTAACGCCGTTGCCCAGGAATCATGGCTTTCGCGATTAAATAAATAGGCATGCTTGTAAGTCAGCACCACCGCTTGGCGGCCATCGGGAGAAAGATCCAGTGCGGTTGGCTGGGACCGGTATTTTCCATATTTCTGCAACAGATCTTCATCTGAAGGCGGCGGAATCTGCCTCACCGCCGCAGCTTTTTTAGCAACGATAGGGTAGTCCGGGGGTATCAAAGGTACTTCGAAAAGTAGAGGCGGATTATCACGTTTGGTCAGAATAAGGACCTTTCCGCCGGCCGCATCCACGGAAACGCCTTCGGCATCGTGCTTGTTATCCGGGTATGAAAAAACAATGCGCCAAGCCAATTTGACAGCAGATGATTCACTATAACGTTCACCCTCGAATTCGGGCTCTTCGACGATATAAAGCGTATGGGTGTCGTGCTGCTCTTGATTATCACCAAAATCGGCGATAAGGATCATGGGACGACCTTGCCAGAAAAAGGTATCCAGCCCTTCCCAATCACGGTTTTGTGCT
>CALZJV010000112.1 GCA_945787595.1 uncultured Desulfobacterales bacterium
TTATGGATCCAGAAAAAAAATCATGCGGCATATCTTTCACATCGAAAGAAAAAAATTAAAAAGTCGATCAAATCAACTTATGTTTCGTTGTAGGGTTAACCACCTTAGGGGTTTGAAACAAAATAATTATTGGCTTAAAAGAAATGAATTTCTCACGTAATCGAAATTTATCGATCTGACTTGGAGTGCAATTGATCAATAAGATTTTAATTAGCGACTATAACCTACTATGTCAAAGGGGGGTTTGTGTGTCAAGATTAATACCAAAGCGCATTGGGTATATATTTTCAAAGAGTTGAATGAAAAGAAGAGGGTCACAGCTATAATATTAATGCGAACTGGGGGGCAACGCTAACATATTGACGCAGAATGGCGTCGGACCCTTAGTGCGCTCCCTGAGTGAAATAGGCTTTACCACGGAAAAATAGCCTTTGCATACCCGTAGATAGCCCAATTAAAGGAAATTAATAAAATTATTGACATGCACATTGACTAATTCTATCCTTTTATTTTATCATAAAAGGGTTTCAGCATTTCTAGATTCGCATGTCCCCAAATGGGCAGATTTCAATATTACGGTTTCCGAAGAGCTCAAGGAGAAATTTTGCCAATCGGGAATTAAGAGCGACAAAATAGAAGTTATTCCAACCGGAGTTAACCCTGAAGCCTTTGCGCATGGGAATCCCTCTCAGGTCCGCCAAAAATATCACTTGGGGACCCAAAAAGTTGTAGCCTATACGGGTTCATTAGAAAACTTTCAGGGTATAGAGTATCTTATTCGTGCGATGTCACTTGTTTTTGAGCAACTTGAGGATACGATTTTGCTGGTGGTCGGTGATGGTAAAATAAATGAATATCTCAATAATTGCTATGAGGTGGGGATTCAAGACAAAGTGATCTTTGCAGGTCCCAGACCATTTAGTGAAATTCCGGATTACCTGGCCGCAGCCGATGTTACGGTTAATCCCTTTATTATAATGTTTTAAAACATTGATCCGGTTCTTGTAATATGCCAGAGGGATATGAAAGAGAGAAAATAAATGTTTTAGTGGCATCTGATCATGCCGGATATAATGGCAACATCGCGGGATTGGGCCGTTACTTCTTGAATGTTTTACCAAGGGTGGACCGCTCACGGTTCAACAGGACTATAATCATCCTCAGAGATGCGGCTTCACTAAAACCCACATTTGAAAAAGAGGGACTAAAACTTATCCAGTTTAATCGGAAAAAATTCGATCCTTTCACGCTGCTTGATTTTATCAAAATTATCAGACAAGAAAGGATAGACGTTCTTCATCTCCATCAGTACGGATCCTCAAATTTTGGCCGGATTGCAGGGAAGATGAACGGGGTGCCCGTAATTCTGCATGCGCATGGCCCGGTTCCTTATCTGAACTACCCTCTGCATCAGTGGGTCGCTGACAGACTATTGGCTAAATTCAAAGGGTGTGCTATTGCCGCATCCGAGGCGGTAAAGGCCGAATGTACCGGTACCCGGGCAATCAACGCCAATAAAATTCTGGTTATGCCGAACGGAATCCCATTAGAGAATTTCAAGCCCCTTAACTTGGTATCGTCACAAGCGCTAAGAAGGCATTGGGAAATACCGTCTGACGCTGCGATTGTCGGTACCGTAACCCGCTTTCATGAAGATAAAGGAACTCGTTATATAATAGAAGCGGCGGCTGGGGATCGCTAAAAAGGTCATTTTCACGGGTTTTCAGGTAGATGTGGCAGCCATAATGTCTCTTTTCGATGTTATAGTGATTGCTTCGGTTTCTGAAGGTCACCCGCAGACGCTTCTTGAAGCAATGGCTGTGGGAAAAGCAGTCGTGGCAACCGATGTCGGCGGGATCAGTGAAATTCTTAGAGATGGGGAAACGGGTCTTCTCGTTCCCCCTCAAGATTTCCGGGCAATGGCTGATAAAATAATTTATCTGTTTCAGAATGATATAGAGAGGGGACGGCTGGCAGCCGAAGCACGCACGGAAAGCGGTAAATTTTCTATTGCGGCGCACACGAGGATGTTAGAAAACGTTTATCAGAAGATGGCTGGATGGTCTCTCAATGATCGAGCAGGTCCGTAGGGTCATCGTTCAGACCCCATCTGGCGGTCTTTTCGGCACCGAACGGACCCCCCGCGTGAAGCCGGCCCGGCAAGTGTCACCATACGGCTTTTAATCCTAACCAATTGGCGGAAGGCTTAATGAATCGTTTAAACAAAATCTTGATTAATCAGTATGCCGATCACTACGCCCGCGTTAATATTACCACCGACCCGTTGGCCGTATCCAAAAGAAACTTAGCGACTCTGCAGGTGATGTTCGGCAGTTTGGTTGAGGCGCTGCCGGCCAAGAGTCGGGTGTTGGATCTCGGCTGCGGGACGGGCGTGATGCTGCATTGGTTAAGTATGCATCCCGGTATTGTACCTTTAGGCGTCGATAGTTCTCCGAAACAGGTCGAAATCGCCCAGCAGGCTAAGCCGGACATTGACATTATTTGCGAGGACGGCCTGGAGTATCTCTCTAAATATTCGAACGCCTTTGGTGGAGTCCTTTGTACGGATGTACTGGAGCATCTGAGTACTGCGGAGCTTTGCCTGGAATGGGTGGAAGGGGCCGTCAGCGCGCTGATTCCCGGGGGGTTTTTTTGCTGTCGCTCTCCCAACGCAGCCAGTATGACCGCCACCTATTCCCGCTACATGGATTTGACCCATCAAAGACTGTTTACCAGCACAAGTCTGCTCCAATTACTGGAAGCCGGTGGTCTTCAAAATTGCCGAATTATGCCTATCCGGGAAGCCTATTTGAGAGATCGATTTCGTCTTGCAATCGAGAGACTGCTCCATCGAATTATTTTTAGAATCTGCGGTCACAAGCTTGAGTGGTCCTTCTCCAACAATGTTTGTGCGATTGGTTTCAAAGGGCAGGACTGAAACCATGTCGAGGCTGACCGAACAGGACATGCGCAATCTAAACGTAGATCCTGAAATAACTCGGTATATCGATTACTTCAGAAAAAAAATTGTCTGGAGCCGCCCCAGATAAATATTCTTGATTGGGGATGCGGCAGAGGTCAATTGGTGGCCTACCTCAGAAAACAACGCTATTGTGCGCATGGTGTGGATATCGAACCGCAATATATAAACAATGCAAGCGATCTATATCGAAAGTGGAACCTCGATATCACGAGATTGCTGTTTCCGATCAGCGATAATTGCAAGACTGCCTTTGAGGACAATTTTTTCCATATCATTATATCCGACCAATTATTCGAACATGTTGTCGATCTGATCAGCGTTACTAAAGAATTTTACCGAATTACCCAAAAAAACGGGATGGGCTTTCACCTATTTCCACCCTGCAAAAAAATTATTGAACCCAATTATTTTTTACCGTTTGTGCATTGGTTGCCTAAAAATCAGCTGCGAAGGGCGTTCATACGGCTTTATACCATCCTCGGTTATCCCCAAAAAAAATGGGGGATATCACGCGGGGGAAAAGCAAAAAGGAAACCACCGACATTATTTATGATTACAGTGTCAGTCATACGTTTTACCGCAAAAACCGCATAATTCAAAACATTCTCGAAGACACCGGTTTTGGCGTTAAATTTGTAACCATTGACAACCCTAAACTGGACAATTACAAATTAATAAAACGGATGATCAGATTCGGGCCTATAAAGCGCATGGTAAATTGGATGCTGCTTAACTTTATAACCGTGGAAATACTAGTAACCAAAATGTAAATCATGAAATCTTTCATTTGTCCTGGCTTTTCCATCCCAGGCGGCTTCAAGTGAATCAGCGACCACCGGCTGAGCGTGGCCCCGGTCCCTTCCAGGCGCCTTTCTCATACCCCCAGCTCTGCCAGTGTTCGCTGATTTGTGAAATTGGGTTGAAAACGGCAGAGGCTTGATCATGACCGGAGAAAGGACCTTGCGTATACTCCATGCGGTCGAGCGAATGGACCGGGCCGGCCTGGAAACCTGGCTTATGAACGTCCTGCGGCATATCGATCGGAAGCATTTCAAAATGGATTTTTTGACCAACACCACGGACTGCTGCGACTACGATGATGAGATCCGCGCCTTGGGCAGCAGAATCATCCCTTGCATGAACACCCAACGGCCTTTGAGCTACAAGCACAACTTCAACCGGATCTTACACCAATTTGGCCCATACGATTTTGTTCACTCCCACTTTCGCCATTACAGCGGCTGGGTGCTGCGCCTGGCGTACGGCGCGGAAGTTCCCTGCCGGATTCTGCACATCCACAGCGATATCTCAACGCTTAAGGCCGATGCAGTGCTTTTACGGCGCGCCTATATGGCGATGATGGGGCGCTGGATCAATCAATATGCAACCGTGGGCTTTGCGTGTTCAAAGGCGTCGGCCGCTGCGTTTTTGGGATCCGCCTGGCAGTCCGATCCGCGTTGGAGGATTCATTATTGTGGAACCGACATCGCCCCCTTTGAAACGCCGGCCGATCCTGTCTCGGCGCGCGAGCAATTGGGCATCCCTTCCGATGCCTTTGTGGTGGGGCATCTTGGCAGGTTCGCTAAGATGAAGAACCATTCTTTTCTGCTAAACATCGCCGCCGAAACCATCAGGCATGCGCCCAGTGTGCGGTTTTTGCTGATAGGGGACGGAGCGTTGCTGCTGGAAACCCAGGCCATGGCCAGGTCGTTGAACATTGATAAGCATATCGTTTTTACCGGCAATAGATCCGACGCGCCCCGGTTGATGCTGTCCGCCATGGATGCATTTCTATTTCCATCGCTTTTCGAGGGTCTTCCCTTGGCGTTGATCGAAGCCCAGGCTGCCGGATTACCCTGTGTTATCTCGGATAGTATATCAGAAGAAGCGGATGTGGTCGATTACCTGATAAACCGGATTTCGCTCTCCCAACCGGCCGCCATTTGGGCCGAATCGCTTCTGCACCTGCTCAGGGCAAAAGCTGCCGCCCACAGGGCACGGGCCCTCCCGATCGTTAAAGAAAGCCCATTCAATATTCTTTCGTCGGTGAAGGAACTGGAAAAGCTGTACCTGTCCTTCGTGCAGTCGCTTTAGAAGCACTCCCGATCACTTGCCGCAGGAATACCCGGCGCCCCAATTTGCAAAATTATATGAGAATATGGTAGTAAGAAAGAATTCTGTCAGGGACAATTCAAGTCCATATGATTTGGCCCGGTGAAGATCTCTTTAAGCGGGGGAGGACCGGATTTTCAACGGCCGCATAGACTCTGAACTTCGCTCTAATAGGTGCTGTGTGATCGCGTCCTCCACAAACATCTAAAACTGAACTGAAATCAAAAAACAAATGCCGCATCGCTTTAGCCAAAAAAGACTGACTCCCCGGGACATACTGTTCGGAACTTATTATTACAGCGGTATCGGCTGGCTTTTTAATGCCTGTTGTGGTCGAAGACGCGCCATTGTCTCCTTCCATAACGTCCTCGATGAGGTCCTTGTCAGAGAGTTTTATCTGGACGAAAACGGCCTCAGCACTCAAGTGTTCGAGAAGCAAATTCAGTACCTGACCGATTGCTGGAAAGTCCAGCCGGCAGCGAAAATAAGGGATTTGGATGCAGATGGCTTGTTTTTAACGTTCGATGACGGCATGCGGAACAACTATACCGTCGTAATGCCCATTTTGGAAAAATACGGGATTACGGCTCTTTTTGCGGTATGCCCCGGATTGGTGGGCGGGGATATACCCCATATCTGGCAACATCACGTGTATCTGATTCTCCGTCAGATGGTCGGCAATCCAATTTTGCTGCCTTTGGACGGTTATAAATGGCCCGTGGCAGTTACAATGGACAATGCCGATCAACTGGAAAAAATGGTCTCAAGCTGGGCGATCCGACAAAAGGTGGTGGACGTCTATGGTCTGGTACAGGAAATTTGCTTGCGTAACCATCTGCCGTATGTCCGGGATGATTACCTGCCGGACATGTTCCATCCGTTGACATGGGAGATGATCGCAGACATGCGTGCCCGCGGACACTTAATCATATCGCACACCTGGTCCCACCGTGCTCTCAGGCTTCTCTCAAAGCAGGAAAAAGAGTGGGAGTTTAAAAAATCTAAAGTAACACTCGAGGAGCATCTGAGCGAACCCGTGGATATTATCGCGTATCCATACGGCACAGGATCCACTGTGGACGAAGACTCCATCGTCACCGCCCGCGAAGCCGGATACCGGCTGGGGTTTTTAAATGTCCCCTACAACCTTTTCGGAACGCAGGCCATGGCTCTCGGGCGGGTTACCCTGCCTGCGAGATTCTTTCGGCCTCACCTGTACGCAAGCATATCCGGATTTACCCATCGGCTCATCGGGCTTAACATATCTGGTAGCCAATTTCGGAAAAGGTGCACCTCAGTCGATAATGAATGATGTTGCCGATACACCCACTCTGCAGCCACTTTCGCTGCGCCGGAATTTTTCATGGACCTTTGGCGGCAATGTGGTTTATGCGGGGTGCCGTTGGGGCATCCTTGTCGTGCTCGCAAAATTGGGATCAGCGGAAATGGTGGGGCAGCTCGTGCTCGGTCTTGCCATCGCCGAGCCGGTGATAGCGTTTTTAAATTTGCAATTGAGAACGGTCCTGGCAACCGACGCCAATCATGAGTACCGGTTTGATGAATATTTAGTGTTGCGGCTGTTCACAGCGATGCTTGCGCTTCTGCTGGTGACCGGTGTCGCTATTGCAGTCGGATACCGGTGGGAAACCTTCCTTATCATTGTCGCAGTGGGTTTATCCAAGGCGATCGATTCACTCAGCGATATGCTCTATGGACTCCTCCAACAGTACGAACGTATGGACCGCATAGCCAAATCCATGATTATGAAAGGGCTATTGGCGTTGGTTTTGTTCGCTGTCACGCTTTATTTAACCGATAGTCTTTTCTGGGGTACATTAGGTCTGGCATTGGCATGGACAATTATCCTGGCTGGGTATGATGCTCGGAATGCGTTATTGATTTTAAGAACCGCGACCCATCGGAAAGGCGGGGAAGGCGCAGAGGGAAAATTTTTGACGATGATATTCAAACCGCGGTTGGAGATGGGCAAGTTAATCAGCCTTTCATGGATTGCGCTTCCGCTGGCTTTTGTAACGCTGCTGAGTGAACTTAACAACAATGCCGCCCGTTATTTTATAGAGCGGTATCTCGGAGAGAGGGAGCTTGGCATCTTTGGTGCATTGGCCTATCTTATGCTGGCGGGATTTGCCGTTGTGAACGCTCTGGCGCATGTCGCCGGTCCTCGACTGGCCAAATACTACGCAGCGCGGAATCTCGCAGCTTTCCGTACCCTATTGCTCCGGCTGATTGGCCTTGGCGGACTGCTAGGTATAGCAGGCTGCTTTGCGGCCTGGAGTGCCGGTGAGTGGATCCTGACCCTCCTGTATCAGCCCGAGTATGCGGAACATGGGGCGGTATTTTTCTGGTTGATGACAGCAGCCGGAATCTCTTACGTTGCCGCCATCCTCGGCTGCGGAATTCTGGCAACGCGACAATTCAGCCGCTTAATGGTTCCCAACATGATTGTGACAGCGAGCTCCTTTGGGCTTTCCATGATCCTGATCCCGTCATTCGGTCTTGTCGGAGCTGCCTGGACGACGTGTGCGGCCGGCTTGCTAAGCTGTGGCATGTTTCTATTCATTTTGGCGATTCTAGGGAGACCATGATGAGCCGTTTGAATGAGATCCTAATTGAATGTATCGGTTCTTTTTTCTTTAAATGCATCATTCCATTATCCCGAACGCCTTGTTTTATTATTCCACTATTCCAATACTCCAATCGCACGACCTTGAGGCTCTCGACAGGTTGGGGCGAAGCCCCTAACTTGTCGTTATGCAGATCAATATTCATGCATCGGTAAAAAATCTTGTAAGCTATTATCGTGCTTTAATGGAGATGCGTTAAGCCATTTCAAAATTCATTTTTATTTTTTAGGCAATGTATTGGCTCTATTTCGCGCATTCCAAATAGTAATGAATATCATTCATTAGTTAATTTTTTCCCATTTTATGCACAAAAGTGATATTTTTTTTCAAAGTTGTATGCAATAGATTACACAATATGCTGAATTTTAATGTTATTTTTAAAAAAAATTATTGACAAACCATATTCAGTTAATATATGAAAAATGAAACATTTACCAGCAAGTGCTAAAATGTAATATAAAGTCGCTGACTACAAAATCTTTCGAAAATTCAAGGCGCTTGCATCTCTGACCTCGCCGTCCCTGTGGTGGGAGAACATGTTTTAACCAACTTTCAGCATCATTGGCTGATACATCTATATCAGCGTATTTATTTATACTCATATTTATTAAATATTTATTAAATGATGACGGTTTCGTATAAAGTCTGAAAATCGCCATTTTATTAATTTCACTCCCAATAAACTCAATTAGTTACAGAGTCGGTTTTGGAACATTTTAACTTATTACGATTTCATTTAGTTGATAACTCAAAAAAGGAGGTTGGTTATGACAAAATTTTGGAAATCAAAGTTTATCTTCATTGTGTGCTTGAGCGTAGTGTTTGGTCTGACACTTGCCGGGGGATCGTGGGCCGTTGTAACTGTCAGTAATCCACAGATACTTGATGCCACCGATTTTACCACACCCGGCGCGTGGCAGAACAACGGATTCGGCGAATGTTTCTATCTTTTGCCTGGTCCCGTTGTACCCGGTGATGAGGAGCCTGTGGGGCCTGATTTCTTTAGCGTTAGCCCTGGTCAATACACACCCAACACTTGCTTCGGGGCAGGAATAGATGTTCTTTTTCCTGAGAACATAGACTGGAGGATTTTCAGAGGGGACCCTGACAGCGCCGCCTTTGCCTTTACTGCGGCCCCGACACCTGCCGATGATATCCAAGAAAAGGCGAAGCAAAATCCAGGTTGCCTCGCCGGCGGTGTACTCAATGGACCCAGGGGAACCACCTGGGATGATGGGGATCTTTTCACCGGCGTAGGGGTAGTGCCGCCGATGGCCTCAGAACTGAAGTTGGATTTTAATGGTCGCCTGACACTGGCATATTACTTCGTGAACGGGGAAGCGCCGGTGCTCGGAGGCACAAAATTTGAAGAGTGCCGGACCCAAGAGTTCATACTAACTGTCTTTCCGTCTGTTGGTGGCCCTGTAACGAGGACCGGGACCGTAGGTGAATTCTCAATGGGTAAATACGTGGTATTTGAGTTGGATGGGTTGGAAGGAGAAACACTCCTACGATTTCAAACAACTCCTTCGAACCTGGATTTATGTAGTCCTGTGCTCGGAACGAAGTGCACGACCGGTAACTTTCCGAACTGTGATTACGTACCAGGTGAGAATGATGTCCTTTCCGGGGTTTTTCTCAGTAACTGCCAGCAGCCCGCCATCGAGATCGTCAAGCAGGTGAGTCTAACGGGCGATGAGCCTTTCTTTGATGCGAATACACCGCAGACTGCCCCCGTGGGTGACCTTGGCGCGGATGCCACTTATCGGCTGATTGTCACAAACGTCGGCAATGAGACGCTGATCAACGCGGTTATCACCGACCCAACCCTGGGGCTGGTCGATGTGCCGGTTCTGGGCGGTCCTTTGGCGCCGGGTGACGTGCGGACGATTACAACGAGTGATGCCGGGTTCGAAAATTTGTACTTCCCAGACCGGTGTGACAGCGCGGGAAATAAGAGCAATATCGCCCGGGTCGATGCCGCGGGCCAGGACACCGGTACACCAGTGAGCGACGACGATCCGGCCAACGTTAACTGCGCGGAAAACCCCGCCATCGAGATTTTAAAGCAGGTGAGTTTGACGGGCGGTGCGCCGTTTTTTGATGCGGACAATCCGGGCGATCCCGACGTTCCCGAGGGTGCCCTTGGCGCGGATGCCACCTACCGGCTGATCGTACGCAACACTGGCGACGTGGCGCTGGTTGACGCGGTTATCAACGATGCGACTTTGGGTCTGGTCGATGTACCGGTTCCGGGTGGTCCTTTGGCACCGGGTGGGGAGCGGGTGATTGATGCCGGCGACCTCGGTTTTGCAAATCTGTTCTTCGCAGATCGGTGTGACAGCACAGGAAATAAGATGAATATCGCGCGCGTTGACGCCGAAAGTGAGGACACGGGTGAACCTGTGAGCGACGAGAATCCGGCCAACGTTAAATGCGAGGACCCGCAAGTCGAGCTTAAAAAGCAGGTGAGTTTGACGGGCGGCGCGCCGTTTTTTGACGCGGATAATCCGGGCGATCCCGACGTTCCCTCGGGTGCGCTTGGCGCGGATGCCACCTATCGGCTGATTGTAAGAAACATCGGCAGCGAGACGCTGATTAACGCGGTTATCAACGACCCAACTCTGGGGCTGGTCAATGTACCTGTTCCGGGTGGTCCTTTGGCGCCGGGTGATGAGCGTGTGATCACCTCGGGTGATACCGGTTTTGGAAACCTGTTCTTCGAAGATCGGTGTGACAGCGCGGGAAATAAAAGCAATATCGCCCGGGTCGATGCCGAGGGCCGGGACACCAATACACCAGTGAGCGACGACGATCCGGCCAACGTTAACTGCGAGGAAGACCCGGCCATCCAGATTTTAAAGCAGGTGAGTTTGACGGGCGGCGAACCGTTTTTTGATGCGGACAATCCAGGCGATCCCGACGTTCCCGAGGGCAGCCTTGGAGCGGATGCCACCTATCGACTGATCGTACGCAACACCGGCAACGTGGCACTGGTCAACGCGGTTATCAACGATGCGACTTTGAATCTGGTCGATGTACCGGTTCCGGATGGTCCTTTGGCGCCGGGTGACGAGCGTGTGATCACCTCGGGTGATACCGGTTTTGGAAATCTGTTCTTCGAAGATCGGTGTGACAGCGCGGGAAATAAGCTGAATATCGCGCGAGTTGACGCCCAGAGTGGGGACACGGGTGCACCGGTGGAAGACGAGGATCCGGCCAACGTTAACTGCGAAGACCCGCAAATCGAGATTTTAAAGCAGGTGAGTTTGACGGGCGGCGCGCCGTTTTTTGACGCGGATACGCCTGAGACCGCACCCTCGGGTGGGTTTGGCGCGGATGCCACCTATCGACTGATTGTAAGAAACATCGGCACCGAGACGCTGATCAACGCAGTTATCAACGATGCGACTTTGGGTCTGGTCAATGTACCGGTTCCGGGTGGTCCTTTGGCACCGGGTGACGAGCGGGTGATTGATGCCGGCGCCGCCGGGTTTGAAAATCTGTTCTTCGAAGACCGGTGTGACAGCGCGGGAAATAAGAGCAATATCGCCCGGGTCGATGCCGAGGGCGAAGACACCGGTACACCCGTGAGCGACGATGATCCGGCCAACGTTAAGTGCGAGGGCGGTGGCGAGGGCTGCACTCCCGGCTACTGGAAGCAATCGCAGCACTTCGACTCCTGGACCGATCCGTATATGCCCAATACACCATTTTCGGACGTTTTCGAAAATGCGTTCCCGGGCATGACCCTGCTTGATGTTTTAAAGCAAGGCGGCGGCGGGTTGAAGGCCTTGGGTCGTCATACTGTAGCTGCACTGCTCAATGCAGCCTCACCGGGGGTGTCCTATGATGTGTCCGTGAATGACGTAATTGGAAGGTTCAACGCTGTCTTCCCGGGTAGTAAAAATAATTACAATGGCTTGAAAAACTTGTTCGAAGAATTTAATGAGCAGGGCTGTCCGCTCAACTAGGCGAATGCCGAGCCAAAAACTCGGCATCCGGAAACCTTAACTGAAATGCTGCAAAGAGTCCAGGATCATTCCTGGACGCTTCAACGTTTCATAGATGATTCCAATCGCATAGAGACGGCGGCCTATATCGTGCCGGGGGGTGTCCCTCCGGCACGAGGGTCGCCTCTACGCGGAAATCTGGTGCAAGTTAACCCATAATGAAGGCGTTCATCGGCAATTGGCCGGGGCGCCTTTTTTTCTGTGGCCGTCGAAGATCCCGCCCTGCGGGTATCGGAGATAACTGGCGTTGCCCTATCTGAACGCCTTGGGGCGTTGGAATACTGGAATAATGAGTTTAGCGGATTGAGATCTTTTTTGGATAGATGGCACTCATCGGAGTTTCAAATCGAGATCTCCAATAGCATATGCCAAGATCCGGTCTAGTAACTGCACCGCTTACTGGTGTACTGACGCAAGTGGGAATCAGACTGTGTAAGTGACTAAAAAATGCCTCATAAACTCGCTTAGATTAGTTTGTGGTGTCTGGACAAACAGGTGGAGATGATCGGACATAAACACATAGGCGATGAGTTTAATGCGGTAAGATTCACAGCTAATTGAATCGAAGCTATTTCAGCCTTAAGTTAAATAAAGCTTTTAGATGACGTCGAAGCATAGTGAAAATGAGAGGATTTAGAGGTTAGCTCCCGAATGCCTCTACCTCTGTCTCAAAGGTTCGATAAGGAGGAACAAACTACAAGCAACAAATTTCAATATCTAAATCTTAAATAAGATCAACAGCCAATTGTTTGGTCCGCGGATTAGTCGTTGTGATTTGATTGACATAAAAACGCAAAACATCAGATATAAGGGCCTGACCCGGATCCACCCAAGCGGAGAAACAAAAAGTAATGTTTAAAATTCTACCGCCGACGGGCCACAATTAAGCCGCTGAGGAAAATGGATACTGAAGAGAACATGCTATTTTTACGTCTTACGCAGCGGGCTCCTTTCGCCTTGCCAAAGGCATTATCTGAAAGCCGATGTTGAAGAGGATCGTTATGACTTTGATTATTCTCCAATGATTTTCACCAGCACACGTTTGCGTCGGCGGCCATCGAATTCACCATAAAATATCTGTTCCCAGGTTCCGAAATCGAGTCTGCCTTCGGTGACGGCAACGACGACTTCGCGCCCCATGACCTGCCTTTTCATATGGGCGTCGGCGTTATCT
>CALZJV010000113.1 GCA_945787595.1 uncultured Desulfobacterales bacterium
GTTGCGGCCAGAAACAGCCACTGAAGTGTACGATGCAGGCTCATGCCGGTGCCTCCTTTATCAGTTTGCGATGACCTGCACGGTGCGTGAGCGTAAAACCAATCAGCAGGATCCAGGCCAAAAGATGGGTCAGCCAATAGGGTAGATTGAGGTTGAGACCAATGCCTGCAAGCTTCAGGCCGGGAACAAAAAACAGCAGCGCACAAGCGGCCATCAGGATTCGAGATGGCCATTCTACCCTGGAAATACACCACCCTTCGGTGGTGATGGTCAGGGCATAAATTCCCGCAAAGCCCCCGGCGATGCTAAACAGGATCTCGTTCCAGCTGCCGACAAAGACCATTCCCGGGGCGTATACGAAAACAAAAGGCAGGATATACTTGGCAATGCCCAGCCGCAGGGAGTGGAATCCGGTCTGCATGGGGTTGGAACCGGCTATGCCGGCTGCAGCGAAGGATGCCAGGGCCACCGGCGGTGTAATGGCCGAGACCAACCCGTAATAAAAGGCGAAAAAATGGGCGGCAATGGGCTCGACGCCCATTTTGGTCAGGGCCGGTATTACGAGGGCTGCCAGGGTGATATAGACGGCCGTCGTGGTCAGTCCCATGCCCAGTATAATAGAGGCAAACATGGTTAAAACCAGCGCGATGGGAAGAACCCCGCCGGCGGTTGTGACAATCAGGTTGGTGAATTTAAGACCCAGGCCGGATACGAACACACAGCCGATGATGACCCCCGCCGCGGCACAGGCGACGGATACCGCTACCGCCATCCGCGCACCTTCTTCGAG
This sequence comes from uncultured Desulfobacterales bacterium, assembly GCA_945787595.1. Next base: position 791 of record CALZJV010000113.1, read on the forward strand.
GGCACTGAGTATATCGACGGGACTCATGCGGGTTTCAGGGCGCAGAAAACTCAATATCAGAATTGAGATGATGGCCCAGAAGGCGGCAAACATGGGGGTATAACCGATGACCAGCAGGACAATGATGATGGTGATGGAAAGAAACAGGTGACCGCCGCGTTTGACTTCTTCCTTGAAATTGGGGAGCTCGGCTGCCGAGATTGTTGACAGGTTGCGCTTGCGCGCCTCGAAATGAACCATTACAAAGATTGAAAAAAAGTAGATCAGGGCCGGAAATATACCGGCAACGGCCACTTGCAGATAGGGCAGATTGAGAAACTCGGCAATCACAAATGCCGCCGCCCCCATTACCGGCGGCATGATCTGACCGCCGGACGAGGCGCAGGCCTCGACTGCGCCGGCGAAATAATCCCGGTAACCGACACGCTTCATCAGCGGGATGGTAAAGCTGCCGGTGGTAACCACATTGGCCACGGCCGAGCCGGAAACCGATGCCATCAGACAGGAGCTGACCACCGATGCTTTGGCCGGCCCGCCCACCTTGCTTCCGGTAAGGGCCAGGGCCACGTTGATGAAAAAACGGCCGGCCCCCGACCGCACCAGGATGGCCCCAAAGAGGACGAACAGGAAGATGTAAGTCGCCATGACCATCAGGGGGATGCTGTAGATGCCGTTTTCCCGCATAAAGAGGTAATCGATCATCGTGAACAAGGAACTGGGCGGCCCATAGAAAATACCGAAGAAGTGATCCGAAAAGGCGGTTTGGATGATGAAGAAGCCGGCGATGATCACCATGGCCCATCCCACTGCCCGCCGGGTGGCCTCAAGCAACAGAATCAGCAAGACGGTACCGGCATAGATGTCCAGCTGGTTCAGGTCACCGCGGCGGAAGATGAAAGCTTCCAGATCCCAGAGCGTATAGATTTGTACGGCCAGTGTGAGCAGGACGCAGAGCAGATCGACTGCGAACCAGGCGTTCCTGGGGTCCGTCCATTTCTCGCGGCCCAGCGGGCGCAGCAAAAAGCACAGAATCATCACGAAGGCCAGGTGGGTTGATCGAAAGGCATGGGCTTCCAAAGAACCGGCGTAAGCCACAAAGAGATGATAGAGGCTCAGGGCAATCGATAAGAAGCAGACAGTCAGTTCCAGGGGGTAATGGAAAATGCCTTCTTCCCGGCGCAGCAGGAACTCCAGAACACTTTCTTTTTTGTCCTCCTGGTATTCAAGTTTCCTCGTTTCAGCAGTCAAATTTCGCCTTCTCGATCCAAGGAATGGATTCTAATTAAAAAACACATCAGACAGGATTTACAGGATCATCTGGATAGAAGGGCCTTCGGCCTAAGGGTATCTCGCGCCCGGCAAAAGAAATCCCATTAATCCTGTAAATCCTGTCAAATTGGCCGCAGCGGCGGTCCTGAACCCTGAACCTCTGAACCTCTGAACGGTTACTTTTATTTTACATAGCCCATTTCCTTGTAGTAGCGCATTGCCCCCGGATGCACGGGGATGCGGGCGCCCAGCAGGGCCTGATCCGGCTTGGAATCTTCAATGGCCTTTTTCTTGACCTTGGCCAGCTCGGGCCAGTTGGCATACAGGGTTTTGACGATTTCATAGGCCAGATCGTCGGAGACGTCCTTGTGGATCACGATGGCGGTGACGGTACCGACCGCCGGAACGTCGGCCTCCAGGCCCTTATAGGCGCCTTTGGGGATAGCTGTTGCCATCAGTCCGGGTTCCATCTTAAGAATTTGGTCCATGTGCTCCTGATCGACGGGCAGAAATTTCACACCCGGCCGAAAGTTCAGGTCGATGATGGTGGATTGGGGACAGGAAGTCACGGCCATGTAGCAGTCGCTGTGACCGTCTTTCATGAGAGCGGCCGAGTCGGTATATCCGACATAGCTCACCGAGCCGCCGTTTTTCTTGATGCTGTCGAAGGTAATATCATAAGCTTTCAGGACCAGTTCGGCGATGACGGTGCCTGAGAAGCCGACCTTGCCGGGTACGATGCGTTTGTCCTTGAGGTCGGCAACCGAATTGATCTTGCTGGACTTGGGCACCGCTATCTGAAACACGCCCGGGTACAGGGACATCAGATGTCGCAGATTCTCATTTTTCTTGTCAAATTTGCCGCGGCCGTTGTAAGCGTTGAAAGCTGTGTGGGTGTAGGTCCAGCCAAGATCGGCCCGTCCCCCATTGACAGCCTTGCAGTTGCCCACGCCGCCGCCGGGGCCGTTGGATGAAATGCCTATCATGGCCGAGCCAAGCGGATACCAGGAACCGCCTTCGGGGCCTGAGAACATTCGCAGAAACTTCTGTTCTGCCTGGGGGGCTGAGGTAACTAGAAAAATCGACACCACGACCAGGGCCAATGCGATAAAACCTTTTCGTTTCATTTTTCCTCCTTTCTACAGTGCAAGGTTATTAAGGCCTAAATTGAGCGTTTCAAGTTTAACACGAAATCATTATTAGCTGATTCGGGAGGACGTTGTCAAGTAAACTAAAGGTGATTCGGGTTGAAAGGTTCAGGGTTCAACGTTCAGGGTTGAAAAGAAACAGTTTACGTATCTGAAATTGCGAATATGGCTTTGTTTTTGTCATTAGGACATTTTAAATATGAATTTGTTTCGAATTTCGATATTCGGATTTCGAATTTTGCCAATCGCATTTGCTTACATCATGCCTTCAGAGCTTAGACCAAAGTCGACCCCTCTGGGGTCGGATATTTACTCCACCGGCAATCCTTCCATCCGCATAATTTTCAACGCATTGGTGGTTGGGCAGGGACCCGGGCGCAGTTTATAATCAAACACCATTCTACCTGCGACCACATCTTCTCTGAAGTGACAGTTGGTGATGTCCGAAAAATGATCCGCCAGTCTTACGAGTTCCAGATCATGGGTGGCAATCAACCCCGCGCCGTTTTGCCCGACCAGGTTTTGAATATACGAACGGCTGCCGACCAGCCTTTCGCGATTGTTCGTGCCCTTGAAAATTTCGTCAATTAAAAATAAAAGCGGAAATGGATGATCTGCCCGCAACGCATCCAGCAGCGCCTTCAGACGCTTGACCTCGGCATAGAAAAACGAAAAGCCATCGACGATGGAGTCGTTGATTTTTATACATGTAAATACTCGAAACAAGGCCGAATGAAAACTCCCGGCATTGACGGGTCCCCCTGCGTAAGCCAGACACAGGTTAACGCCGATCGTCTTTAAAAAAGAACTTTTGCCGGACATGTTGGATCCGGTGATGATAAAAGCATCACCGGATTTGCCTAAAGAAAAAGTGTTACAAACTTTCTGATCTGGCCGAATCAAGGGATGGCCCAGATCCCCAGCCGCTAAAATTGGCTGATCCTTATTTTTCCAGTCGGAGATGAAATCAGGGAATATATAGTCCGGATTCAGATAAGCAAAGTCCGCCAGGGACATCGATGCTTCCAATTTTTCCCACACATTTAGCCATAACGGCAATTGCTGTGCAATTTCGTCCCTATAACGATGGATGCAAGCGGAAAAAAAGAAATCCCAGGGAAAAGCGACATTCAGGATAATTGCCATGATTGGATTCATTCGGAGTCCGATCGCTGTCGAAACAATTTTAATTTTTCGAAGTTGCCGTGAGGGTAATGTTTCATGCTCTAAAAAGGGTGCGCAAAATGCTTTCAGATTCCGGTTGCTGCCATAAGGGTAGGTTTCTAAAAATTTCAGGATTTGTCTGAATTTGCTAAGCTCGTCGTCCAATTGAGAAACGACTTCAAAAAAATGTTTCAGCAGCTTTAGATTTGTAAGATAAAAAACGATATAAATGAAAAGCGAAAGCATCCAATACGGTGGGATATCTGCGAGATGATGCCACAAAAAAAGTGTAATGTTTAGTGCTGCAAAACCAAATGAGATCGTCGTCAGGTTTTTCATGCTTTTCGCAGGAGGCTCGGTCTGCAGCCAGTCCAGCAATTTTTTTGCGTCCAGCTGTGCCCCTGAAACCAGTCGAAAATTTAACAGCAACCTGTTTCTGAATCGAGTCAAAGAGACCAATTCCTGAATAACTCTCTGGCGTTTCAGGATGTCGCTGAGATCCGGAACTTTTTGCAATAGCCATTTTGCCAGTCTCCGGCTGCCCTCACGGGAAATGGCAATGTCGATCAGCTGATGAATTGATCGGCTGCCGGTTATATCCAGATCTTTTTCAAACGATAGATCGGAGACGGGCAATTGCAGCATTGAGCCGGGAATTTTCTCCCAATCCAGATCCATCCGTGCTATCTGGGACTTTTTTATTTCCAGCCAGATTTGATGTCTGCGGATCCCCTTCGCCAATCGATGGTGGTAACAGGCGATTATGCTAAAAATGATGGCTGCCATGGCGGCAACTAACCATGCTATTTTTTCGTTTATCCAAAAGAAAGAAATAAAGACCAAGGCTCCGCCGACAAGAAAAATTACCAGTCGATACCAGGACAATCGGCTGCTCAGGGCCTGCAGATTCGTAATTCGATTTACCAATCGGTTAACTTGATTTTCGATCGCTTTTTGTCTTTTAGCTCTTCTTTCATTCATCAAGGGAGATATCCGGAAAATAGTGCATTCACTAGTTATCAGGTATAATAGCGAACCATTTGCTATAATTTGCCGTGTTGTATATGCAAGATTGGAGTGTTCGCATAATTGAGGATAATGCTTTTAGTTTTTATTTAGCCACAGACCCACACGGACAGACACAGACAATTTTTTAGGGTCTAATTCCCCGCAGCTTGCTGCGATATAATAGACATTATTCCTATAGCCCGATACCCCGTCAGCTCTGCTGCGGGTAACCTTCATTGATCGAAGTATGGCAGAAAGAAGATAGCGGGTCAAGGCAGTGATCAGCGCTGTAATTCACTATTGACATAGCGCCTGTTTCTGTTTAATGATTTACCCGATGACCCAATCAGCCGGACCCAGTGAGACCAGCAGTTATCGAGATGTGCTGCGGGTCAGCATGCCGATAGTGATCAGTATGACCACCACCGTGGTGATGACGTTTACCGATCGGGTGTTCTTGGCCAATTACTCCATCGATGCCATCGCTGCCGCTTTGCCGGCCGGCATTGTCGCCTATGTGTTTCTTATTTTTTTTGCCGACACGGCGGGTTACGTCAGTGTCATTATTGCCCAATACACCGGTGCCGGCGTCTTGCAGCGCGTGGGCAGTGCTTTGTGGCAGGCGATATACTTCGCGATGATCTCCTGGTTGATTATGGTGGGGCTCTCTTTTGGTGCCGGACCGCTGTTTCGTTTAGTCGGCCATTCGGCTGAGGTACAGCAGTTAGAAGTGATATATTTCCGGGTGCTTTGCCTGGGATCGGGTATTCATATCATCGGTATGAGCCTTTCCAGTTTTTTTACCGGCCGTGGCGTAACCAGACCGGTGATGATCATCTACATCATCGCTATGTTTCTTAATGTACCCTTGGACTATGCCTTAATTTACGGAATTTGGATATTTCCCGAACTGGGTATTCTGGGTGCGGCCGTCGCCACGGTTTTTTCCTGGACATCAGCTACGCTGATGCTTGGCTTATTCGTGTTTGCGCGGGAAAATGACCGTACGTTTAAAACCCGGCAGAATCATCAGTTCGATGCCGACCTTTTTCGGCGGCTGCTTCGATTCGGCGTGCCCAGCTCACTTCAGTTCAGCCTGGATGTGTTTGCTTTCAGCTTTTTTGTTTTAATGGTGGGAAGGATTGGAAAAGCGGAGCTCGTGGTCACCAACATTGCCATTTCGCTGGATTCAGTCTCCTTTCGGCCCTTATCAGGCTTCGCTCTGGGCGCAAGCACCCTGGTGGGGCAGGCTCTGGGCCGCAATCGACCGGATGAGGCAGTTGCAGCGGCCCGGGCCACCATGGTGATTGTGGCGTCTTACATTGCCGTATTCATCCTGACTTTTGTGTTCGTTCCGCAACCATTACTGGATCTTTTTCGTCCCAGGGATATCAGCCCTGAAGGCTTTGCCGCCATCAAGGGTATGGGGATTGTCGTTTTACGATTTGTGGCCGCCTATTTACTGCTGGATGGGTTATATATGATCAGCACGGCGGTGCTCAAAGGTGCGGGCGATACCAGGTTTATCATGTGGAGCATGGGGGTGCTCTCCGTTTTTGGCATGATTCTGCCGATTTATATCGGCATAGAGGTTTTCGGCGGCGGGTTGTATTTTGCCTGGAGCTGCACCGTTTTTTTTCTTTTGCAGCTTGCAGTGGTTACTTGCTGGCGATTTTATCAGGGGAAATGGAAAACAATGCGGGTGATTGAGCAAAGCGAATAGGGCAAAGTACATAGGGCAGAGAGCATAGGGCAAAGTGCATAGGGCGGGGGCTTGAAAAAGGGATGCGATAAGATTATTCTAACTACCTGAGGGGTCGGGGAGTTTCTCAGAGCCGATCCGCTGCATGGATAATCGCCACCGAAACCGCATGAACTCGACCCTGAGGCCTCGTAATGAATGAACAGTAATCAAAATGAAAACGGAAGATTGTGCGCAATGCCGGGCTTGGATGTTAAATAAAAGCCGCTGAGCAAAGCTGTTCATCCATAACGATCCCTAATGGTCTCAGACAGCATCCGCTTTCGGTGGCGATCATCCACTCCGCGCGAAAAAAGGGCAACAGTACCACATTGGCGAATGAGATCATCAGAGGGGCAGAGTCCGAAGGGGCCAATGTCGAGACGGTACGCCTGCATGGTATGGATATTTCTCCCTGCCAGGCCTGTTATGCCTGCCAGAAAAAGGATAGTAAAGGGTGTGCGATTGATGATGAAATGCAGATGATTTACCCCAAACTTCTGGAGTATAATACCTGGGTAATTGCCAGTCCTGTGTATTGGTTCACGATGTCGGCCCAGGCCAAATTGTTTATGGACAGATGTCATGCGCTGCCTGCCTATTCCAAGAAAACACTTGAAAACTCCTTTGCCGGTAAGCGGATCGGCATTGCCATGAGCTATGGCGATACGGATCCTTTTAATTCGGGGTGCGTAAATGCACTGCGCACATTTCAGGACGCTTTTAATTATGTCGGCGCCAAAATCATCGGAATGGTATACGGTAGCGCGGAAGAAGCGGGCGAAATCAAATCAAATACAGAACTTATGGCGCGTGCCGAGAAACTTGGCAAAAACCTGGCGGGTTCGTGACCATTGTCCCAAGGAGAGCAATAATGGAAATAATCCGAAAAATATCAAAACCTGCTGCTATTTTTTTAGCCTTTCAGATGCTTATGTTGTCAGGTCTCTATCAATCGGTATCGGCAGCAATGATCGGCACAGAGTCGATCATAAATGTAGATCGAGGCCCAAACCCCCGTGACTATTTAAACAACCTTTTAGCGCGTGAAGAAATTCAGGCGGTATTGATATCGCATGGCATTGATCCACAGGAGGCACGGGACCGTATTGATAGCCTATCTGACGATGAGATCGGTAGATTCGGTCATGAGATAGATCAGCTTCCTGCCGGTGCCGGCGATAGTTTGGGGGTTATTATCGGATTAATAATATCCTTATTACTAATTTTAATCGACATTTTTTATAATAATCCGCCGGAAAAATAATTCATTTAAAAACCGGTACGCCTCATGTCGTTTCATATTCAGATTAGAACAAACTTAACTGCCTCCCGCCTTTGGTGAGAGAGCGATAATCCAAATCAAAAAAACGCAAGACCATATCAGCAATGGGCGCAAGTTGTTTCTCGCTGTAATGGTCATAGTCATAGGCCGCGTTGGACTTTTTCTGGATCGGTTCAGGGCCGGCAGTCGTCATAACATAACTTACTATTTTTCCGTCAAGGTGGTCCAGCATCCGGGCGGCGCGAACATGCGGTGGAACATTTTTGGTGTAATCTTCCAATCGTTTGCTAATTCCCTTCCGGTAAACCAGTTTATCGTCTAACTTCCTGTCAAATAGCTGCTTGTGACGGTTGCGGACCAAATCACAGAGTTTATCTTGCAGTTGCGGAGAACCATCTTCTTTGAATAAAACGGTAAAAAGATCCGCTTGGAACTGTTTTGCAAGCGCTGTCCAATCGCGCCGAGTTGTCTCCATTCCTGCAAAATACAGCTCAGCGGTCCCTGTCTCGTTGATGAGCAAACCGGCATAACGTTTTTTCGATCCCGTATCGCGGCCGCGAATTGTGGGCATGAAAAAATGCACAAATAATTTTTCATACTCGATATCAAGTTTGCTTTGCACCCTAAAGCGTTGCTGCAATTCTGTATTCAGGTAGCAATTGACCTTCTCAGAGAGCCGGGTGCCGATCTGGTTTATGGCAGTTTGCTCACCGTCTCCAAAGTGAACAAATAGCGAGTCTGTATCCCCGTAGATAACCGGATGGCCTTCTTTTTCAATGAATTTGCGGGAAAATGTCAAAATCCAGTGCCCGATACGGGTGATTGTCCCCGCAAGGCGCGGATCATAAAACCGACAGCCTGGTGTTCCCAGTACTCCGTAAAAAGAATTCATGATGATTTTTACAGCCTGCGATAAGGTAGCGTCTTTCAGTTGCTTCGCATTTTCGCGTTCCTGCCAGAGTTCCTCAATAATTGAGGGAAGAATCGCGAAATCCCGGGCAAATTCAAGGCCGGCCGGACCTTTAACGATTCGGCCGGGTCCCTCAGAATTGCCTGATTGCAAATTTGCGACTAAATCATGCAAAATCACATTGGCTGCAAGGGGATCAATCCGAAAAGTCCGGATGATGCTGGGATAAAGGCTTTTAAAGTCAAAAATTGCCACATTGCGGTAGAATCCAGGTGTGCTGTCAAGTACAAGGCCTCCAGGTGCTGCTTCAGTTGCAGCGGCTGGTTGAGAATTGGTATCAGCAACATAACCGCGCCGGTGCAAACTCGGCAGATACAAAAAATCAAAGGCTGCAACGCTTCCACCGACACGGTCCAAGGCGAGTCCTGTCAGTTGCGATCTTCGGACCGCAAGCTGGGACAGGTTAAGCTTTTCAAAAATCTGGTACACCAGCTTGGCATCCTCCAGATTATAGTCTGCCAGGTTTGTCTTGTCCGTATGGAAAAGATGCGTTATCTCCGCAACCTTCTCGCGGCCAGTCTTTTCAATTAGTTTTGTTCGTCCCAAAACCTTTTGAGCAACAGTTGCTAGAGAATAATCTTCTGCCTGAACAAAGGCACTTCGGACCATATTGATACCGTCCAGTGCGGCCCTGCCGGGTATGCGAGCGGTCCACTGATTAAAAAAGGTGCCCGGCGCCAACAGTTCCGCAGATCCGTCGCTTCCAATATCAAACTTTAGCCCCAATGCGGTGCATTTCCGCGAAAGCCACTGTAAATCAAAGCCCACAAGGTTCCAGCCAATAAATGCATCCGGATCATACTCACGAACCATGCGGAAAAATGCAACCAGCAGTTCCTGTTCGGTGCGAAAGCCCTGATATGTTCTGGCTTTATCTCTATGGTCCGGATCGACCATCAGGACTGTCGCAAGATTGTTACCGTAAATAGCAATGGAGTACAGATCCATTTCCAGCGAACATTCAATATCAATGGAAAGTAGCCTCAACACGGGAGTGAACTTAGAACCTTTCACTTTCGGGTCGATAAAATATAAGGTGCTGTTTTCTTCCTTAACCGGTTCGCTTTCGAACGAGACTGCGCCTTTGATAAAACGTTCCATCAAAAACCGTGCAACGAGGTTAACGTCCGCCTCATAGGTTGGGATATTACGAGATTCGCAAGCCCTGCGAGCACGGGTCAAATCCGATGTGCTTTGAAAATAGAGCGCATCCACCGGTTGACCGCGCAAACTCTTTAACTCAAGGCTTTTGCGTAACGCAGCCGGCGGTGCCCAGTCTTTGTCACGATCCATAAAAAAGACCAGGCCCGGTCGGGTGACCGTCCAGTGAAAGCGCCTTCCCTCGGACAATTTGCCCTGGAAGACCAATTGCGTAGCGTTTTTGCGAATAATCTGGCTATTGGATAATATATAACCCTGATAACCCATTTTTCTCCATTTTTTAGGATTTATACATTTTAGCTTGAGGGTTTGAGAGTTCAAGACTCAAAAGTTTCAACCGATTGAGATTGCTAAATTTTAGGTATCAATTAGCGATCCCGGGCGGATACCCTTACCACCGAACTTATCAAATACAGAATCCAAAGTCTTGTTTAGTTCCCTTCTTTTCTGATTTGACTCATAATGGCTGAAAAGGGAAAGCTGACGTCCAGAGCCGATATCGGCGAGGTTAGATAAAGAGATGCCTAATAGACGGACCGGTCTTTTGCCCACAGCTGTTTTTTCTAAGAGACTGCAAATGTTCGCGTAGATGTCAGCACTGTCATTTGTGTATTTATGCCTTGTAACAGAACGGGTGATTTTTACAAAATCATGGTATTTCACTTTTAAGGTAATGGTTTTACCTTCAACTCCCTGTCGACGCATCCGGCGAGCTACGCGATTCGCCAAAGACAAAAGCTCTTTTTTGGCCAAGTCCACCCGGAAGATATCCTCAGAAAAAGTTTCTTCGTGCCCGATGGATTTGATTTCGTGTTCCGTAACCACGTCTCTGTCGTCTATCCCCATTGATAATTGATGCATATGGCTACCGTGCTTGCCGAATTTTTTCTGCAACACCGCAACGGGCACCTGGCGCAGGTCCTTAAAGGTTTGAATGCTAAGGCGAGACAGAGCCTGCTGTGTCACTTTACCAACACCCCACATCTTTTTAATCGGAAGCGGATCTAAAAACTCCCTTACCTTATCCGCCGGAACAACTGTCAATCCATCAGGCTTTTCAAGATCAGAGGCAATCTTTGCAACAAATTTGGATGGTGCAACACCGGCTGAAATCGTCAAGCCGGTCTTTTCAGCGACCATCTGTTTAATCTTTTTTGCAATTTCAATTGGCGAACCAAAAAGGCGGGTCGAACCAGTTACATTCAAAAAGGCCTCATCTATGGACAGAGGTTCAACCAGTGGGGTGAAAAGTTTGAATATCTCATGTATCTGTTCGGATACCTCTTTATATCTGGACATTCGGACCGGCAGAACGATCCCATTGGGGCAAAGCCGCATGGCTGTTACCATCGGTTGGGCGGAATGGACACCGTATTTTCTGGCTTCGTAAGAGGCAGATGATACCACACCTCTTTCCTTACTGCCTCCCACGATGACAGGTTTTCCCTTCAGTTCAGGATTATCGAGCACCTCTACCGCGGGATAAAAGGCATCCATATCTAAATGAATGATATGCATTGGCGGTCCTTGTTTACCCATTTCCTTCAAAGAGATTTGCCGTGAGTTTTTCTATGAAAATTATCATACCCTTGATGACCCGCAAAATGCAACCAGGGACCTTTGCCCTTCGAGTAGGGAAGAGTTTTTCGATTCAGGTAAGATGGGTGTCAAAATTTACTGCCGTGGCTGATCTGAGAATTATTGTGTATAAATTTAGTTGATTACGATTGCGTTCGCTCTAACTCACTGAGTTAAAGATTATAAGTCGCTTATGAGATAATTAATTGTTATCCTTGACATTTTAATTCAAATATAGGAAATTAATCTAGTCTGGCCCTGGAGATACAACATTTCGTCAAAAGGGAGAGCATATGGATAGATTATAGACCCCGTTTGCCACATTGGAGGCGGGGTATCATATTTTGACATGATGATGAAACTTGCAATTTGTCTTGATTCCAGATCGTGGCAAGTTAGCACAAATCTAGCCATCTTGGAATTAAGGGATAAACACCATTGTTAGGTGCTTTCTTATGCAATTATCTATACGGACAATTCAGGGCCAGAATGAAAACTGAAACGAATACCGCAGAGCACGAGACGAGTTCAATACGACACTATCTTGCCTTTATGTGTACGATTGGCATTGGGGTTGTAGTATCTTTTATTCTATTTATAATGGTGAAAAATTGGGAACAAGAGGATCAGCGAAGCAAATTCGAATCGGTTGTTAAAGGGTACGCAAACGCTGTGCAAAACAATTTAAATGGAAATGTAGAAGCGCTCATGTTCCTTGGAGACTTTTTTGATAATTCCTCACACGTTACCAGGCAAGAGTTCTCCAGCTTTGTAAAAAGCGTCATGCCTCGATACCCCGGCATCCACGCATTTTCGTGGAATCCTCTTGTGCTGGATAATAAGCGTGTTGATTATGAATCCTTGGCAAGAGAAGAGGGAATTGAGAATTTTGAGTTCACTGAACGCACAGAAGAAAGGAAGCTCGTCAGAGCCACACAACGTCAAGAATATATCATCGTCTATTATATAGAACCCCTGGAAACGAATAAGCCTGCCTTAGGATTTGACATTGCTTCTAATCCGGCGCGACTGAAAGCCATTAATAAAGGATTTAATACAGCAAAACTATCTGCCACCGACAGAATCACCTTGGTACAGGAGACTGGTAACCAGTTTGGAATCCTGCTCCTTCTCCCAATTTATCGGCAAGGTGTTCCTTTGAAGACCAGGGAAGAACGCTTCAAAAACCGCAAAGGATTTGTTGTGGAAGCCTTCCGCATTAACGACGCCATAGAAAGCGCATTGAAAGGTTTTTCTGATGAAGGGATTAATTTCTCCCTTTACGATTTGTCTGCGGATGCAGAAAAACGTTTTCTTTACAATCGGTCATCACGTCTGTCTGGGATGACTGAACAGCCAACGGAGGAAAAAGCAATTCAGAGAGGCCTTTATTGGAATAAAACTTTTGATTTCGCGGGGCGTCAGTATGAAATGATATTCACGCCATCGCCCTTTTACCTCGATTCCCGACAATTATGGCATGCGTGGCTTGTCTTATCAAGCTCCTTGTTTTTGACTTTCATACTGGCTTTCTACCTGTTTAAAAAATTAAGATATACTGCTGAAATCGAGAGGAGAGTTCACCAAGAAATTCGAACCAACCAACAATTAGCAAGGGAAGTTTCCGAGCGTAAGCTGGCCGAAGAGGCACTGCATCATTCCCTGGAAAAATACGAAAAAACCTTTCAGGCGGCACCGATATGGGTGGTTTTAAACTCTCTTGAAGACGACCGATATATGGAGGTCAACGAGATTTTTTTAGAGACCATGGGTTACAAAAGGGAAGAGGTGATCGGGAAGACATCTCTCGAACTCAACACCTGGGTCGACCCGCGAGATCGCGAACGCATAGCGGCTCAAGTCAAGGAAATGGGGGGCGTTCGTATCAGGGAAGTTCAACGGAAAACCCGATCCGGAGCTGTCATAGATACACTTTTTTCGGCGGAAATCCTTCGACTGGAGGATAAGCCGGTAATGATCTCCGTGACCCAGGAAATCACCGAACAAAAGAAGACGGAAGCCGAACGCGAAAAATTGCAGTCACAACTGTTACAGGCCCAGAAGATGGAGTCGGTGGGAAGATTGGCCGGGGGCGTGGCCCACGATTTCAACAACATGCTGGGGGTGATCCAGGGCCGTGCGGAATTAATGTTCATGGGGATTAAACCGGGAGACCCGCTTTATGAGGATCTGCAGGAGATCTACAAGGCAACGCGGCGTTCGGTGGATCTGACCCGGCAGCTTCTGACCTTTGCCCGCAAGCAGACCATCGCGCCAAAGGTGCTGAATCTCAATGACACCGTGGAGGGCATGCTCAAGATGCTGCGGCGTTTGATCGGAGAGGACATCGATCTGTTGTGGAAGCCGGATACCCAACTTTGGCCGGTGAAAGTGGACCCGGCCCAGGTGGACCAGATTCTGGCCAACCTTTGCGTGAATGCCCGGGATGCCATTGACGGGACCGGGAAGGTCACCATCGAGACGGAAAATGTGTTTCTTGACCAAGCCTATTGTGCAATTCATGCGGGATTTATACCGGGGCAATACCTAATGCTGGCTGTCAGCGATGACGGGCGCGGCATGGACAAGGAGACACTCGAGAATCTTTTCGAACCGTTTTTCACCACAAAGGAAGTCGGAGAAGGAACAGGATTGGGTCTGGCCACGGTATACGGGATCGTGAAGCAAAACAACGGATTTATTAACGTATACAGCGAACCGGGACAGGGAACCACATTTAAGATATACCTACCCCAGGCACAGGAGGCCGCGGAGGCAAAAGGGAAACCGATTGCCAAGACAATCCCAAAAGGAAGCGAGACCGTCTTAATGGTAGAAGACGAAGCGTCGATCCTGCGCCTTGGCAAGACCGTGCTTGAGAAGTTCGGTTACAAGGTGCTCACGGCCCACACACCTCGGCAGGCTCTTGTCACGGCCGAACACTACGAGGGGCCGATTCACCTTTTGGTCACAGATGTGGTGATGCCCGAGATGAACGGCAAGGAATTAGTGGAGCGAATCGAGAAGCTCAGACCGTATATCAGGGTCCTTTTCATGTCCGGATATACGGCTAATGTCATCGTCCACCGGGGGATCATCGAAGATAACGTTGATTTCCTGCCTAAACCCTTCACGATCAATGCCCTGGGCGCTAAAGTTCGGGAGGTGCTGGGTCGGCAGGAATAATATGGCAGATAAAACCTCATTACTGTGAAAACGTCTAACAGCGGGCGAATGTATTATGCAAGTATTGGAAAGCAGAGCCTGCTCCAAATGTTTTCTTACATAAAATTAGCCAGAACACATTTTCTTCGCCAGTAATCAACACTCCCTATTGAGCGCTTGTGTCTGAACAATAGAAAGTCAGGCTTTAGGGGAACCTATGAAAACTAAAAGATTTTACGGAATGGTATCAAAAGGCACTGTAGTCATTGTGGGGATCATCTTCGTTATCATATATATGACTTACCAGACACAAAAAAAATATCAAGATGTAATAGTTTCCCAAACACAACGGCAGTTATTAACGACTGCGAAATCAGCTGCAAAAAGCCTGGAAGATTTTTTTAGAATGCAACAAGGAGTATTGAAATCTTTTGCATCTGATCCATTGTTGCTTACATTAGGCCCGGACACCAATTATTCCCAGCTAGAATTAAGGTATAAAGAATTAAAGGGCGACATTGGAGGGTTTTATATAATTTCCTCAAAAGGAATTGTAACACATAGGTATCCCAATAAAGACCCCGTCGGAATGGATTTTTCCAACAAACCGGGTGTCTCAACAGTATTGAAAACTCATAAACCATATGTAAGTGACTTATTCTTTAGTAGATCAGGAAAGACATGTCTAACTGTATTAGAACCTATTTTACGGGAAGGGGAATTTATTGGAATTGTTAGGGCTTTAACCTATACTGAAACTGTCCAGAAAAAATATTTAGAGTCAATCAAAGTTGGTAAAAGGGGCTATGCATGGGCTGTAAATGATGATGGATTAATGGTAATGCATCCCAAATCCGAGCATATTGCCAAAGATGTTATAGCTGTAAGAAAAGAAAAGTTTCCAGATTATGATTGGGTGCAATTAGAAAAAGTTGTTGAGAAAATGACGAACGGCCACGAAGGCATTAGCACATATCATTCTGCATGGTGGACAGAAAAGGAATTAGAAATCGTAAAAAAAATTACTGCCTATGCTCCTGTTCATATTGGCAATAAGTTATGGTCGATTGCCGTTTCAATGGGCTATTCTGAAGTCTTAGCCCCTATTAAAGAGCATGCAAGAAATACATTCGGCCTTGCAGGGGTTATCGTATTGTTGCTTACGGCTGTGGGATATATTTTTTATAGGAAACAAAAAAGGGAAGCTGTACTTGAAGCAGAGGCAGAAAATTTAAGGAAAATATCTGAAACAGCAGAAGCACTTAGAGAGAGTGAAGAAAAACTCGCCAGATCAATAAAAATGGAATCCCTTGGACTTCTGGCAGGAGGTGTCGCCCACGATTTGAATAACGTCCTGTCAGGGATTGTGAGCTATCCGGAATTGCTATTAATGGATTTGCCTGAAGACAGCAAGCTCAGAAAGCCCATTGAGACAATACAGGAGTCCGGACACAGGGCGGCAGCTATTGTTCAGGATCTGTTAACCGTGGCAAGAGGTGTGGCCACCACTAAAAAACCGCTGAACTTGAATGATATAGTAAGTGGCTATTTACATTCTGCAGAGTTCAGTATGCTCAAACAGTTTCATTCTACAGTTACAGTCAAGACCGATCTCGATACGGACTTGTTTAACATAGGCGGTTCTTATGAGCATATCAGAAAGGTGGTGATGAACCTGGTGTCAAACGCCGCGGAAGCCATCGCGAGTAGAGGTAATGTCACAATTACGACCATGAACTGTTATATGGACAGGCCTTTAAGCGGTTATACTGATGTCAACATTGGTGAATACGTTCTTCTGTCAGTGTCAGACGATGGTTCGGGAATATCATCAGATGAACTTGAGAGGATATTTGAACCGTTCTATACAAAGAAAGTAATGGGCAGAAGTGGTACCGGTTTAGGTCTGGCCGTGGTTTGGAATACGGTGCAGGATCACCACGGCTATGTTGATGTGAAAAGTGACAAGAACGGCACAACATTTGAGTTGTATTTTCCGATAACAAGAGATGAAATAGCGGATAAAGATCTGTCCATACCCATCAAAGACTGCAAAGGAGACGGAGAAACGATTCTGGTTGTTGATGATGTGGAAAGCCAAAGAGATATATCCTGCAAAATGTTGGATAAACTTGGCTATAAAACCAAAGCCGTTTCCAGTGGTGAGGAAGCGGTTGAATATATAAAAGAGAATACCGTAGATCTATTATTGCTTGATATGATAATGGATCCAGGCATAAATGGTCGTGAGACATACGAGAGAATAATAAAAATTCATCCTAACCAAAAGGCTATCATTGCTAGCGGGTTCGCTGAAACAGATGATGTGAAGGCTGCCCAAAAACTGGGTGCTGGCAAATATATAAAGAAGCCATTAACCCTTGAAATGATAGGACCGGCTGTTAAGGAAGAATTGGAGAAATAATAGTCTGAATTTCCGAATTGTATTTGAATTAAATGAATAAAAACTGATATTTGGGACTCTGGCAAGCTATATGTCGTTTAGGGCAAGGCTGATAGGTACAGTTTTTCAGGAGAAGTAAAGCACAAGGGTCAAGACTTCATCTTTGACAGCTTTACGCTCATTTCCACGTGAAGGCACTGCCGAAAGTCAGGGCAAACATCCGCTTGGATCATCCCGAAACCATCAGACCTACTTTTTAATACGGCTTTCCGTATTGATTCAGATGAACTTTTTCATGCTGCAGTCCATTTGCTGGATGAGGCGGCTTGCTCTCGGCCGGATGACCGATGGCGATCATCGATTCAACCTTGAGGCGAGAAGGGATGTTCAATTGATGCGCTATAAATGCCTCGGCGGTTTGGGTCTCATCATGCATTCGATCTCTGATTTGTATCCAGCAACTTCCCAACTGAAGATATGTTGCCGCCAGTTGAATGAAAATGGCGGCAATGGATGCATCTTCAACCCAAACATCCGATTTTTCAGGGTCGGCACAGACAACGATCCCGAGCTGCGCCTCTCTCAGAAAACTCGATCCATGGGGTTTGGCCCCGGAGAGTTTCTCCAGCAGAATACGATCGGTAACAAATATAAACTCCCAGGGATTAACCCCCCGTGAAGAAGGCGCACGCAATGCGGCCTCCTTCAATAGTCCTATTTTCTCCGTTTCTATCTTGTCGGCGGTAAACCGGCGAATGCTCCTGCGATTTGCAATGAGATCCATGAACATGCGTTTTTCTCCTTTATTTTTCAACTTAGGATGATATTTTCAAGTAACATTAGCTGTTGAAACTATGTCTAGAAATCTCCTATGTCAAGCTTCGGCAATCCCATTTTTATCCATCGTTCAATTATCTGATCTGCGAGGGTTGCGCAAGAACAGAAGATAATGGTAACAGTTGAGTAATTTCCAGAGGCCGGAATCAGAAACACACCCAAAAAAAGAAATCAGCGGAAAAGAATCTTATGGAACCTATGAGGACAGAGCGGATAGAAGCACTCATGCTGGAACTGGTGCGGATTCAGAGCGACACCGGCACCCGCCAGGAAAAAGACGTTGAAGCCTATCTGAACGATTGGCTGGGCCAACGCGAATATTTCAAGAACCACCCGGATTATTTTGGGCTATACCCCTTGGGGAAGGATCCGCTGGAACGGTCAGTTGTCTGGGGCCTGGTAAAAGGGCGGGGCGATCAAACCGTGATCCTGATGCATCATCATGATGTCGTGGATGCCTTTGACTACGGCAGTTTGGCAAAATGGGCCTATGATCCGCCAAAGCTGCAATGCGCTTTGGCCGGGATGGAACTAACCCAGGAGGCTCGCATCGATCTGGAAAGTGACGAGTGGATTTTCGGCCGTGGGACCGGGGATATGAAAGCCGGGGCTGCCATTCAGTCTGTCCTGCTGGAAGAATATTCCGCCAAGACGGATTTCAAGGGCAATATACTGCTTTTGTCGGTCCCGGATGAAGAAAATTTATCGGAGGGAATGCGCGGCAGTCTAAGTCTGCTGGCCGATCTTAAGGCCGCATTCAATCTGGACTACAAGATCATAATTAACTCCGAACCGCACTCCAAGGAGCAGGGTAAAATAGGCACCTTCCAGATCGGCTCCGCCGGCAAGCTGCTGCCGGTTATTTATGTCCGCGGCAAAAAATGCCACATCGGCCATATCTATCAAGGTCTTAATCCCGTGCTTCTGTTATCCGAAATTGTTCTTCAAACCGAGTTGAACACGGATTATTGCGATGTTGTTCGGGGTGAGGTCTCTCCGCCGCCCTCCTGGAGTTACATGAGGGATAACAAGGAAGTCTATGATGCCTCCATCCCGGCTTCTGCCGGCGGATATTTAAGCCTGATCTCTTTAAACAAGACGCCCCGGGATTTGATCCTGCAATTAAAATCAACCTGCCAGGACTCAGTTGGCCGCGTTTTAGATAAAATTCGGCAAAGCCACTGTGCTTACACCCGCAAATTGGGCCGGCAGGAACCCAATCCGTCCTGGCAGGTGCAGGTTCGGACATTTTCAGAGCTTTACCAACAGGCCCTGCATGACTCCGGTCAGGTTTTCGTGCAGGCTTATGCCGAGGGTCTGGAATCGATAAAATCCGACATCCGTCAGCAGCGCCTGAATTCACCGGAGGCCACCTTTAAGATCATCGAGATGACGCTCAGCCATGTATCGGGCCTTTCGCCCATGGTGGTTATCGCCCTTTCGCCCCCGTATTACACGTCGATTCACAACGATGAGTTTCAAAACCTGCCCGATCGAGTTAAAAACTTAACCGATTATCT
>CALZJV010000114.1 GCA_945787595.1 uncultured Desulfobacterales bacterium
CCCAGGTTCCCTTTTCTGAAAAGTATAAATATCCTGTAAATTCTTATTGTTACAATCCTTCTTGATGTGGACCTACTGTCTACACATGTATCGTCTTGAGCAAATCGTATGCTTTCTGCTGCTTGGGGTTAGGTTTGGTGATCATCGTAAAAGTAGCCGATGTGTCGTTCTCGCTTGAGCAGCGGCAAGTCGCACGGACAATTGCACCCAGATGGTCGAGAAGGCCTTGAAAAGAGTATACTCTTGAGCCATCGTCGAGTCGCTTGGTGCTTACTTTTTTCATCGCTGAATCAGAGCGTTTTGCAGCGGCAACCGGATCACGCTGGGCTTTGACTTTTTGATCCTCGTCGGCATAAAGCAGAGGCCTCCAGGCTTCCATCATGTGCCACTGCACATAGTAGGCGAGCATGCACAAAAATATGTGAACTCGAACGCGGTCTTCGAGGCGGTGGTGAATGGGGCGTACCATGAGATCTACGGTCTTGAAGGAACGAAACGCTCTTTCGGCCTGGCTGAGTAACTTATAGCTGCGAACTGTCTCGTCCGCATCCATTCTTTGCTTGGACAGGCTGGTTCGTACGATGTAGATTCCATCGAGTGCAGCCTCTTCTTTGACCTTTCCTCGATTGATTTCGAAGCTCAAATCGTTGTCACGGATATCGAGCTTGAAATGCTTGCCAACTTTGTACTTGTTGATAACCTTGCCGACACGTACACCAATATTGTCCTGTCCATGCAGCTGTCCCTTGTCGATCTTCTGGCGAACCTTTGCCAATTGCTTGGCGATAGATTCAATGTGACGTCGGCTCCTTTTAAGGCGCTTTTCGATTAACTCTTGATTGCCCTTGCTCTTTGCCGTTGCTTCGGCAATGAGCGCTTCTTCATTGACTTTGTAATTGAACCCATCATCGCGGATATCGAGCTTGAAGTGTTTTCCGATTCTGTATTTTTTCAGTATTGCGCGCACCCGTGCGCCACTCTCTTTTTTTCCGCTTAACCGCCCTCGCCAAACCATGCCCCTGACTTTATCTAGTTCTTTGACGGTGGCTTTAAGCAAGCTGTCTCGCTTGGTGGCTCGCTTGTGAGCAAGTTCCGCGTTTCGGCAAGCAATCAGACGTTCGCCCGGAAAGTCCGGATGCTTTAGTTCAAACAGGTTGCGCTCATCAAAAATCCCCATTTGGATGGCACCGTTGGTGATCAGCTTCTTGATTGCCTCGGGACGAAGCGCACCAATCCAGTCAACGCCATCGATATCATCTATTACATCGATTTGTTTCTGAGTCAACATCCCGCGATCTCCAACCATCACAAACTGCTTGATACCAAACGCATCTTGCATTTTTTCAACCTGAGGCATCAGCGTCTTGGGGTCGCCCGTGTTGCCTTCAAACACCGACACTGCTACCGGGATGCCCTTTCGATTCGTGAGCAGTCCATAATTGACCTGAAGTTTACCCTTTTTCCCGTCGCGGTTGTGTCCCAACGCAGCAAGCGGGCATGTCTGGCCTTCAAAATAGCTGGAGGTCAGGTCATACAGCGCAAGGGCATTGTTCTCAAGGTGGCGGCCCGCCAACTTGTTTTCAATACCGCTCTGACGTTCCAACAGCCAGTCCATCGCATTGTAAAGGTCGTCTTCATCAGCATCACTGACGTCCAGTATCTCTGGCAGTGTCGTATCCGCCCACCATAGCGTAGTTGCCAGTTTTGATTGGGGCTCAAGGATGCGTGCTGCAACCATGGCAACAACCAAATCCCGCTGGCGTGAACGCCTCGAACAGATAAGCCCTGAGAAATCCAACCGTCTCATGGCTGTCATTACGGCATCCACGTGGCCATGAGCGGGAGATCCGTCCTCGACGATTTCAAAGGCATCGGTGGAGACAAGATTTTCGCCCTTTAGGGAACGGCGCAGGATGTCGATGGACTGTGGTGGTAAGCTGGAAAGGTTTGCCAATGTGCGATTTTTTACCTTTCCTTTCTCGCGATAACTTTCGCGGAGCAAAATAGCCGGTGGTGAGTTGCGATTAGGTATTGTGGCTATGTACATGCCTACTGTTATTAGGCCATAATTACATTTATGTCAAGATGTTTTTTACATTTTACTACTATTATACATGACTACGTTTTTACGCTTTAAATCCATCCGACTTCTCTGTATTATGTGTATTATCAGAATGTTAGAACAGAATCAGGGCTTAATTGCTCCAGGAACTTCAGTCTAAATTAAGGATTGAAAATCTTATTTTGCAATTCCAGATTAGTGGAATCCACATATTTCTGAAAGGTAGCCATGATTATTGGCTGAAAAAATCCGCTTCCTCAATCTGCGAAAAGAAAATAAAATTTAAAGACCGCCTTGAATGTTTTGAAAGCAACATCCTGAAAGGTCAAACGAAGACTTGACACTAATTTCATTTTCGCTTCAACTTTCCGTTTCTTTTGCCATCTTGAGAAATAGCGGGTTCAGCCGTTCATAAAGCTCCCTATAGTGGGCGAAACGCTCGTCGTAGAACACATGATGTTTCGGGTTCTGTAAAATGAGGGGGCCGCTTTTAATGAAGCGGTTGACACCGGCCCAGTCGGAGACAGCACCAGTCCCCATGCCGGCCAGCCATGCTGCTCCCAGGGAAGAACCGGGATGATTGGCGAGCAGTTGAACCGGCATGCCCAACACGTCTGCTGCGATTTGCATCCATACGCCACTCGCGGTTCCCCCGTCCGAGGCGAGGATGCGGTTCACTGGATAGCCTATATCCTGCAGTACATCAACATGGTGACGAAAGCCGAAAGCGGTCGCTTCAAGAAGGGCGCGCCAAAGATCCCCGATGTCGTTGCTAAGGCTTAACCCCGTAAATGTGCCGCGAGCCGAATGATCGTGGATTGGCGTCTTTTCACCGAGAAAATAAGGCAGGGCAAGGATCCCATTGGCGCCCGGCGGTACTTTTTCGGCCAAGGCATCGAGGCATACATGGGGTCTTGAATGCGAACGATCGTCGTTCGGCAGGTTGACCGCGAATTCCGCAACGAACCAATTCAACAGCGACCCCGTTGTGGCCATGCAGCCGTTGGGCATATATAGGTCCGGGACGATGTGGAAATCGGTGAACAGCCTGGCGTCGGGTTGAAGCCGATTGGTTGCAGCAAGGATGTCGCCGGCGCCGCCGAACTTGATCAGGATGTCGCCTGCTTCGATGACGCCGGCAACATAAGCAGAAGCAACATGATCGGCACAGCCGGCGATGACCGGCGTACCTTCGGCAAGCCCGGTGGCCGAAGACGCTTCCCGGTTCACTTTCCCAATGATTTCATGTGACGCCTTGGGGGGTGGCAGGACCGCAGGGTCGATATGGCCAAGGGCGATGAGTTCGGGTGCAAGAGCCCGCGTTTCCAGGGACAGGAAGCCGGCCTCGAGGGCCCAGTTTTGCTCGATAAAGCGGTTGCCTGTGAGCTTCCAGTTGATAAAGTCGTAAGATCCGAAGACGGTGGCGATCCGCTTAAAGACATCATTTTCGTGCCGCTTAATCCAGCGCAATTTATTTGAAACGAGTTGCTGGTTGATGCCGTTCCCCGTGAGCTGGAGAAAATACGCCGGATCAATCTCTTCTTTGATTTCTGCCACCTCGGCGCCGGAACGCCCGTCGCTTTGTTGAATTGATGGGCGCAGCAATTGTCCCAATTTATCCAGAAGGACGACGGCCGGAACCATGCCGGTAACACCGACTGCGGAAATATCACCGGCCTGACACCCTGATTTTTCAAGAAGTTCCGGAACGATGGCGCTGACGTTGGCCCACCATTGTCCTGGGTCTTCTTCGGCCCAACCGGGATTGGGCGAGGACAAATCCACAGCCCTTCTGGCTGTCGCCAGTATCCGGTCTCCATCATCGGCCAGAAGGCCGATTGTCGATGTCGTACCGATATCGAGTCCGAGAAATATAGGCATTGGCTCACCTAATTGAATTTACAACATCCATGAATCTTTTCACCCGTTCGCCATCTACCGGATTCCATGTGTCTCCGTCGACTTTGAAGTGCGTACCAATGACGCATCCGTCAGCAACGCTGAAAACGTCACGGACATTATCGAGGTTGACGCCTGTGTTGGCGAACAAGGGAACATCACCGATGGCATCACGAACGACCTTGAGGTCTGCTTGTTCGGCTGGTTGGCCGGTAAGGGGGCCGGATACCAATATGGCATCGGCAAGTGATGAGAACACAGCGCTTTTTGCCCGCAATCCGATGGGGCGTGTGTCAAGAGAGGAGGCGAATTCGGCATTGATATTGAACAGAAGTTTGAGGTCTATGCACCCAAGCGTCCTGCGCAAGCGCAATGCGTCGGCACAATTTGGTTCCCACAACCCCATGTCGGAGGCGAACAGGCCAGTGAAAATTTCACGGGCAAAGGAAGCTCCTGTGACGCAGGCGATGGCGACACTGGCGCAGGGATCCCACAGATAGTTGACGCCGAAAGGCACCGTCAAAATAGGTTTCACTGCCGTGATGATGGCGGTCATTGCGGCGATACCTTCTTGCGGCGCTTTGAGTTTGTAAGGGCGGTCGTTTTCGTTGCCGAACATGATGGCATCGACGCCGCCTTCCTGAAGATTTTCGATATCCTTGACGACGCCTTCGATCAGTTTGGGCATACCGCCGTTACTGTCGTACAGCGGTGTGCCCGGAAGTGCGCCAATATGGGCCATAGAGATGACGGCCTTTGATTTGGTGTTGAAGAAGTCAAAAATCATTGGTTTCTCCCGGGTTTGGCTATGTAGGTTGTAAGATGTATTAAACTTCCAAAGTATGTTGCAATACCTAACATGAAATGAGTTTAATTAAAATCTTTTAACCAGAAATCGCTTGAAATTTACTATAAACATCTATATGGTTCCATGAACCGGGGTAAATGTCTCAGCCTTTTCCCAGTTTGAGGCAGTGGTATTGACTTATTTATGTTAAGGGACCCGGCGGGCGGTGCGATAATATTGATACCACCTGTGGCTGTGAAGGGGATTCGTGTTATGCGTCGTGTCGTCAGCGCTTTATTGCCCCACACTGTTTTGATCATATTTAGTAGCATCATCCTTGTCCCCTTGCTTTGGCTTTTGCGCGTCGCCTTGACCAACAAGCTTCAAGCCTACCAAATCCCGCCGGAATGGAGCGTTCCGCACATCCGCAATTTCGTCGAGATATTTACGGCCTATCCCTTTTCCGATTATTTTTTGAACAGCGTGATCGTGGCAGTCGGTACAACGCTTGTGGCTTTGCCTCTCGCGGCATTGATGGCTTACTCTTTCGCCCGCTACAATACAGGCGGCTTGCCGCTGCGACTGTTCACTTTATCGAGCCAGATGCTGCCGCCGGTCATCCTGGTTTTGCCGCTGTTTAATTTATTCCTAAAAACAGCGTTGCTCAACACCTTGCCCGGTCTGATCGCCGCCCACGTTACCATAAGCCTGCCGTTTCTGGCCTGGTTGCTGGTATCCTTTTTCGAAGGCGACATCGTTCTTCTCGAACAGGCGGCACGTATCGATGGCGCTACGCGCCTGCAGGCGATCCTGCACGTCACGTTGCCCGTCGCCGCGCCGGGAATGCTTGCGGCCGGGCTCTTGTCTTTTATTCTGAGTTGGAATGAGTTTTTGTTCGCGCTCATCTTGGGTGGAACCCAGGCCAGCACTCTGCCGGTCGGCCTATCGTCTTTTCAGACCCATCGCGGCGTGGAGATTGCGTTACTCTCAGCCGCGGCAATATGTGCGATTTTACCTGTATTTTTCCTGTTGCCGTTTATGAGACGCCACTTGATAAGGGGCCTGTCTCTGGGAGCTCTGAAGTAATGCATGTGACAAAGGAAAGCAGAACCGGGCATTTTCACCGGTCTAATGTTCAAAGAAAGGAGGGCATATGTTGAAACGTCTATTTTTGGTGTTAACCGTATTTTTGTTGATAGGAGGCATTGCTCAAGCCAAATCCATTCGACTTCTGATGGAATCCGTACCCGACACTCGCTACATTCAGGAACTTCTCCCACAGTTCAAGGCAGAGACCGGCATCGACGTTGAAATGGAGGTGATCAGCTATATCGATATGCATTCTAAGCTGGTGCCGCAGCTCGTTTCACCGAAGGGAAGCTATGATGCCATCGTCGTTGACTTCTATTGGGTCGGAGAATTCACCAAAGCCGGCTGGCTGATGCCGCTTGACGATTTAGTCAAACGTGACAACTTCGATATCGGCGTCTACGTGCCGAAATTGATGGAATTGGTGGGTCGCGTCGACAATACCCTCTACATGCTTCCCTTCTACAATTACTCAATGGCCGTCATCTACCGCAAAGACATGATCGAAGATCCGAAGGAGCAGGCGGCCTTTAAAGCGAAGTACGGCATGGACCTGAAAATTCCGAAGACCTGGGACGAATACTGGAAGCAGGTCGAATTTTTCACTCGCGATACAAACAACGACGGCAAGAAAGATATGTTCGGCACCGTCATCCAGGGTCAACGCGGTGACTGCATATCCATGCAGTGGTCAAACTATCTCTATTCTCAGGGCGGTCAATATAACGACAGCAATTGGAACCCGACCCTTAACAGCGCCGCCGGTGTGAGGGCAATGAACGCTTATCGCGAAGCGCTCGAAAAATATAGCCCTGCCGGATCCGAGAGTTATTGCTTCGATGAAGCCTTCAACGTCATGGCGCAGGGCAAGGCATTTAGCCTGCAGACCTTCAACATTATGTTCGCCGGATTCGAAGATCCCGAATCTTCGAAAGTGGTCGGCAAGGTCGGCATTACGCCCAATCCGGGGGGCGGTTTGAACGGTGCCTGGGGGTGGGCCATTCCGAAGTCCAGCCCGAACAAGGAAGCTGCCTGGAAGTTCCTCAAATGGGTAGAGTCTTATGAGATCGCCAAGAAGCGTGCGCTCTTGGGCGGTGCTCCGACTCAGACGAAAATCTTTGTCGACCCCGAAGTCGTTGCAGCGCGCAGCTATTATCCGATTCTGGGAGAGATCCTGGCCGGCGCTCAGCAATTTCCGGTGTTTACCTACACCGGGCAACTCGTGGAAGAAATGGGCCGTGAGCTCAACCTTGCTGCCACCGGCGAAAAGGATGTAAAGGAAGCCCTGGACGCCTCGGCTGAAGCCTTCAGGAAGCTGTTGATCAAAGATGGCAAACTCTCCAAGTAATCGGTTTTAAGTCGGACAGCGTCAGGTATTAGCTTTTGAAAAAGAGAACACCTATCAGGCGGAGGGATCGGCATTTTGGGCGAATGCTTACCATGCCCGGTCTCTCCGTTCTTCTGGCGGTTGTGATGTTTCCTCTGGGTTATGCGCTACTGACTAGTTTTTACGACTACACGTTGATCAAACCGACCTATGACAATTTTATCGGGCTGGGTAACTATCGGGCGATGCTGGAAGAAGCGTACCTGGGCACCTCCCTGTGGGTGACGCTTAAATTTGTGATCGCCTCCGTGGTAATTGAGTTTTCTCTCGGCATGGCGGTGGCATTGGCGATGAACTCTGTCACCCGGTTCAAAAGTTTTTATTATATCGTCCTATTGGCACCACTGCTGATCAACCCGGTGGTGGTCGGCCTGATGTGGCGCATGCTGCTTCACTCCGAACTGGGCATTGTCAACTATGTGATCGGCCTGGTCGGTATCGGTCCATTCAATTGGCTGGGCGATCCGAAAACCGCCTTTTGGACCGTGGTTCTGGTCGACATTTGGCATCAGGTCTCATTTATGGTGATCCTATTGCTGGCCGGACTCTCGTCGCTGCCCCGCGAGCCATACGAGGCGGCGCGCATGGATGGTGCTTCTTCGTTTTTGTGCTTTATCCACATCACCCTGCCGTTGATGCGCCCGGTGATAATTATCGCCCTGCTTCTGCGGTTCATCTTCGCGATCAAGACATTCGACATCATCTACATCATGACCAAGGGTGGGCCGGGAGTTGCGACGGATCTGATCAGCTATTTTATCTATCGCGCCGCATTTTTCGGCCTCGATATCGGCCGCGCTTCGGCAATGTCGGTAGGGCTCCTCATATTGATACTGGCGCTGACCTCATATCTTTATCGCTATATGCGATCGTTTAGATAGAAAGAGATTCGCAGTGGGTGAAATCGTTTTAAAAGGTGTTTCCAAAATCTTCGGTTCAAATATCGTTGCGGTGGACAATATTGACCTGACGGTCAATGATGGAGAGTTCATGGTGCTGCTCGGTCCGTCGGGCTGCGGCAAGACGACAGTGCTGCGCATGATTGCCGGGCTCGAGGAAGTAACCGCCGGAGACATTATCATGGACGGCAAGCGGATCAACGACGTCGATCCGGCTGAACGGGATCTTGCCATTGTGTTTCAGAATTACGCGCTCTATCCACACAAATCGGTGGCGGACAACCTTTCCTTCGGTTTGAAACTGCGCAAGACCCCAAAGCCCGAGATCGAAAAGCGCGTAGCGCTCACCGCCAAAATGCTAGGCATCGGTGAATTGCTGGATCGCAGGCCGCGTGAGCTGTCCGGCGGCCAACAGCAGCGCGTGGCCTTAGGCCGGGCCATCGTGCGTCAACCCTTCGCATATTTATTCGACGAACCGCTTTCGAACCTTGACGCCAAGCTGCGTACATCAATGCGCACGGAGTTGATCAAGCTGCACCAGGAATTGGCTACGACGATCATCCACGTTACCCACGACCAAGTGGAGGCCATGACCATGGGCGAGCGCATCTGCATTATGCAGAGTGGCCGTATCGTTCAGATCGGTCATCCGCTCGAGGTTTACCGCTATCCTGCCAACGCCTTTGTTGCGGGATTTCTGGCCAGCCCGTCGATGAATTTGATCGATGCCGTGTTGAATGGGACGCAAGCGGGCCTTGTCATTGAGGCAAGCGGCACCCGGCTGCCTGTTCCAGATATCTTCGCGGATTCATACGGTGCGCATCGCGGCAAGACTTGCACCTTCGGTATTAGGCCGGAGGATTTGCATACTGAACCGGGCGACGAGAAGCATGTGCCGGTGGATGTCGATGTCGTAACAGTCGAGGCGCTGGGGCCCGAGACCGTGTTGATCGTCAGCCTGCCGGACGGCAAGGAAATAGCGGCACGTCTGGACCGTGCTTTTTCCACACAGATCGGATCGCGCCTGAGACTCTACGCCAACATGAATTTGATGCACCTGTTCGAGAAAGAAAGCGGCCAAGTCATTCCGGTGCCACGCCGGTGAGCGTCGTCGTCGGCGAGATCGAAATTTGCGTCCGCTGGACATTACTATCTCTATGACGGCTATAAGGAGGGATTCTTTGATGAAAATATCACCTTGGCACATGGTTGTGAAGGCGCTTGTCGCCGAAGGCGTCGAACGCGTATTCGGACTATCGGGCAATCCGACCCACCTGGTCGATGACCTGGCCCGTCACAGCAAGATCCAAAACGTACTGGTACGTCACGAGCATTCGGGCGTTGCCTGTGCATATGCCCATGCCCGTGTAACCGGAAGGCCGGCGGTGTGTTATGGCAGTCCGGGCCCCGGCACCACCAACATGGTGACGGCACTTCTGGAAGCGACATCCGGATCTCTGCCGGTAATTGCCCTATCCAACGGTGTGCCAACGACCACCGACGGCAGGGGCGCCTTCCAGGAACTGGATTCGGTCCCGATGATGCGGCCGGTGACCAAGTGGGCAACACGGATCGTTGCGCCTGAGACGACGCCTTGGGTCATGCAGCGTGCGTTTTCGATTGCAAAGAACGGTCGTCCAGGTGCGGTGTTTGTCGACATCCCGTCTGATTTGGCACTACAAGAGGTAACGATGCCGGCCTATCAGCCATCTTTACCGCGCCACCGCTCGCGTCCTGAGAGAAAAGCCGTGGAGGCCGCCGCAAAACTCCTGGCCGGTGCCAAGAAACCGTTGGCAATATGCGGATCCGGTGCAGTCAGCGCCGGCGCCTTTGCCCAAATCCATAACCTCGCTGAAAAGCTCGGTATGCCTGTATTCACCACACCGGGCGGCCGGGGAGTTTTTCCCGAAAATCACGACCTGGCCCTGGGCCAGGTGGGCCTTTATTTTACCGAGGCGGGCCAGCGTTATTTTGACGATGCCGATGTGGTCCTCGCCGTCGGTTCGCGTCTGGAAGACTTCTCGACGGGCAGTTGGAAGTTATGGCCGCGAAAAGCGCGCTTCATTCAAATTGACATCCAACCCGAAGCGATCGCAATGAATCTGAGGCCCGATGTCGCGTTGCTCGGCGATGCAGCGCTGGCGCTTGAGGATCTTGCCGGCGCTCTCGATGGGCACAACCTGCCCTCCAAGCTTGCGCGCGAAAAGTCGGTGGCTGCAGCCAGGAACAAAATGCTGAAACGTGTCGCAAAAGAAGTCGCCAAGCAGGCCCGGCCGATCCTGTCCCGCCAGGTGGTGGGCGCTATCAACCGTATCTTCGGTCACAATACGATCATGGTTCATGAAAACGGTGGAGCCGATCTGTGGACGTACTACTGGCCCTATTATCAGGTATTAAATGCCGGTGATTGTGTGCCCATGGCCGAACAAACCGCCATGGGCATGGGTATCATCGGCGCCATAGCCGCCAAGATGGCCCTACCCGAGAAAAATGTGATTTGCGTTTGCGGCGACGGCGCCATGCAGATGGCCATGATGGAGCTTGCCACGGCTGCAGAGCACCGATGCGGCGTTACTTGGGTCGTACTCAACGACCGGGCCCTCGGTTGGCCGCAATACATTCAGAAGCTTGAAGGGCAGGCCGAGATTGCCACAAACTTCGAGGTTTCGCCCGATTTTGCCAAACTGGCGGTGGCACAGGGCTGCAGGGGGATAAAGGTAACGGATCCCGCCAAGGTGGATGCGGCGTTGACGGCTGCGGTGAAAGCCAACCAACGGGACCAACCCGTGCTTATTGACGTGCATATCGCCAAACACGACTACCCGCCGCACTTTACAGATTACCACCAAAAAATCTGGGGATACGGCAAGAGTGTCCCCACAACGAAAACCAAGGGAAAGAAGGGATCGCCACGTGCCGTTTAGACCGTCGGTATCGCGTGCGCGGAAATGAAACGTAACTTAAAAATCCCCATGATGGGATGGATAACACGGGAGTTCGTACGATGGCTTCAGAGGGAAAAAGAATTGCGGCGGTAACGGGTGCAGGAGACGGGATTGGGCGGACGATTGCCTTGACACTGGCTGCGGCTGGAATGTCGGTGGCCGTTTCTGATATCGATAAAAGCAGTGCCGAGAAAGTTGCCGCCGAAATCGAAGCGTTTCGCGGTGAAGCCTTCTCCGTGAAATTGGATGTTACTAGAAAGACGGATGCCGAAGCTGCCGTAGAAGCCATCGTTTCCCGCTGGGGCCGGTTAGACGTTTGGTGCAACAATGCCGGCGTCAGTTCCATGAACCGTCTGCTTGATCTGAGCGAGGAAGAATGGGATACCAACATGGACATCAATGCCAAGGGCGTCTTTCTGTGTTCTCAGGCGGCGGCCAAGGTCATGGCCACGCAACCCATGGATTCCGGGCAGAGCATTCGAGGCAAAATCATCAATATCGCCAGCATGGCAGGCAAGCGCGGCAATGTGCCCTATCTATCCCATTATGTCGCCTCTAAATTTGCAGTGGTCGGTTTGACACAGGCCATGGCAGGCGAACTGGCCGAACACGCCATCACCGTGAACGCCGTCTGTCCGGGATACGTTCAAACTGCCATGCAGGAACGCGAAGTTGCCTGGGAGGCAAAACTGAGGGGCTTGAAGGCGGAGGAAATTCAGCGACTGTATGTTAACGACACGCCCCTTGCGCGTTTGCAGACGCCTGAGGACGTAGCAGAAGTCGTCCTCTTTCTTTCCTCGTCCTCAGCGGACTTTATTACCGGCGAATCAATTAATGTGAATGGTGGCGCTTGGATGGATTAAATCAGACGGACAGGTTAAATCAATTAACCGCGATCCTAATGGGTTGCGGCTTTTTTTATTTCTTCTCTGTGTTGGGAGTATTCATTCCGCCCGAATCAGCATACATAACTTTATGCAGAGACCGCAGGAACTTACACTACATTTCCTTTTACAGGACTTTTTTTACCTCATCCAGAAACAATTCGGCATTTTTCAATGTTTTTTCGGCTTCTTCCCCGGAAACATGATATTCTGCAACATAATCGGAGCCTTGCCGTAAATCGGACGTATCGTGCAGCCACCGGGTATGTCTGATCAGCTTTTTATCCAGCAATGTCCTTGCCGCCACTATGGATTCATCGGCTTGTTCGGGTCGGTATACTGTGACCGATCTACGGGCTTCCAACGTTCTTTTCGCTTAAACAGGAAAGGTTGGTTTAACAAAAACGAATATCTGTATCTCATCCGACTGTCTGTACTCACCAAATCCAATGACGAAGAAAGAGTGGATTGATGATAAACATTCGCACTTTTCTTTTTTTTATGGTTAGTGGTGATGGGATTTGGTATGAAACCTGCGTTATCTCCAACATAGTCACCCATGTAGTGTATTGAAAAAGATTTGATACTTATCCAATATCCCCATCAAGTGCTACAATCTCACCTGAGGACCACGGCCATAAGTCCTCGGAAAACAGGTAACAGAAAAAGCAAGGGATCTAATTATTATCCCTCGGTCTTATTTTCCGAATATTTTAATTCTTCAATTGTGAGGATTGATCGGTTTAAGATTAGCTAACGATATACACAAGCTCCGAGAATTGTAACATCCGGCTAAGCATCCATTCTGTAAATACGCTCCCAAAAATGATAGATTATCTGAACAAATATACAATAAATTTAGTTAATTAGCTATGATCGATTTAGGCACGTTTTTGATCCTAACTTTGCTGTTGTTTAGTTGCCCAATCTAAATCAGTTTTCAATGCAGAGAAAGGAGTAGCCTGTACGTATTCTACACAGTTTTTTGTCCTGCCCTAAACGACGTTGTCCGTTAAGTTGTCAAAGAGCGTTCACAAAGGGATTAACGATGACACTCCGAGCAGCCGAGAAAGTGCCATAGACGCACGAAAAAGAGCCAAAGAATGAAGGTGAATTTCTGACGAAGGACAAGACAAGAGTAATCTGAAATTCAGTGTCTATCCTGAGAAAAATTTGCAAAATATAGAAAATACGATATACTACTATCAAGGCACATAGGGTGCCGATCTATAAACCTTTTTTGATAGGGGCGATTCAAACCGAGAGGTGGGGATCGCCCCTTCGTTTTGAGAGAAAAACTATACCTTTGAAATCACATTGCCGATAGCATAATCAGGCACGTGTAGTGCCTAAAAGCCATTCTGTTTCTAATGCCGCGAGGGCGATTTGTACTGGAAGGCGAATCGCCCCGACCTTTTTGATTCCTCATGTGGGGAATTCCTACAAACGTCAGTAATCCTTGATTTCTGGTTCAAACAACTGGTATTCGCATTTGGAAATCATCCAACCAAGCGCATCTGAGAGTGCTGGACGGCAGCTTTTTGACAGAATATTGCCATAAATCGACGCCGAGATAGCCAAGACCCCGCTGAAGCCTGCAGTTGCCGGCATCGCTATAGCCGGCGTAGTGATCCGCCAAACAATTCGTTTGACTCAAAATATCAAGTCTGATACTGAAAAATTACCACATTTAAGCCAACGGTATCCGGAGAGCGCCAATGGTTGAATTATAAAACCCCATTTCTTATATAGATTTGGGGTTTTTGCGTTTCAGATATCCCAATGAAACCTGACAATTAGCTGAATGTCAGCTTTTGGCAAGAGCTATCAAAAAAAAGGTAATTTCCACTTTTTAGCATAATATTCAATAGGTGGAAAATTTTCCATCTAATATTAATGATAGGGCGGACCGCTCGCTGAAGCTCGCTTGGCCTGCGGCCGTCCGCCCTATCGGGCTGCGAGATGAGCCAATTGAGTTTGATAGGCGTCGCTCGCGGAAGATGTTTTGCCGTTCAAAAAGTCATGGGACGTGTAGCAAATTCTCACGACGGGACTTTTTGACCAACTCGGCATGTGCGGCTCTTGGCTTGTGCGCCGGTTCTTTTCTGAAAAGTCTTTCCTCCTTGTCCGCGAGCGAGGGGAAAGACATGAAAGAGAAGGGCGCAATGCGCGCCGGATCGACTACAACAGGATTGGTTCTCGATGATCGGTATCTTCGTCATACACTGGGAAAGGGGCATCCCGAGTCACCTGAAAGATTGAAAGCCATCCTTCAACGACTAAAGATATCCGGGCTGTACAAAGCTACCGAGATCATCTCACCATCGGTGGATCCTATCTTGTACATACGTACCGTTCACCCTGAGTCACATGTCAACCGTATTGCGGAGCAGGCGCATGACGAATCAATATGTCGATTGGCAGTATCTGGCGCTCTGGCCGCAGTGGATGCGGTCTGCACAGGTGAAGTGTCGAATGCCTTTTGTGCCGTTCGGCCGCCGGGACATCACGCATCAGATAGAGGTGAGCATGGATTCTGCTTCTACAACAACGTCGCCATCGCCGCGCGCTACGCCCAAAAGAAACACCGACTGGCCAGAGTCCTCATCGTGGATTGGGATTACCATCACGGCAACGGCACTGAATGGGCATTCTATGACGATCCAACTGTTCTGTTCTTCTCCACACACGCTTTGTATGCATTCCCTGGCACCGGCTTTGCAGACAAGATCGGCAAAGGCAAAGGGAAAGGCCTTAACATCAACGTGCCTCTGCCCCGCGGCGCCGATGACAAGAAGATTCTTGGTGCTTTCACGGAGCGGCTTGTTCCGGCCGCGAACAGGTTTCGACCTAATCTGGTTTTGATTTCGGCCGGCTTCGACAGCCGAAAGGACGATTTGCTTGGCGATTTCACTGTCACCGATGCAGGATTTGCTGAACTCACGAAGCTGGTGATGTCCATTGCCGCGACCTATTCCCGCTCACGTGTCGTGTCAATACTGGAGGGTGGGTACAACACCGAGGGATTGGCTCTGGCCGCTGAGTCGCACGTTAAGACATTGCTCAGTAATTGATGATAGATCACAAAAGATATGATCGACTTGATGGCTAAATAGCGCCAAAGTGGTTTCAATATATATTACGGGCAAATTTTTGATATTTTATGACATCATAGGTTCTAAAAGGCGTAATTTTTTGCATATTCTGTCTACTTATCACAGGGCAAACACCTGTTGAACTATCTGCAAAAATCACATGAATAAACGTTTTACAAAACCGTTGATATCTCCAACTAGTCGGGAAAAATTGAAGGCTTATAAAACCTTTGATATAATAATTCCCCGTTCTTAGGCAAGATATGCTAAAGTTTAGATGTCTTGGAATAGTCTATTGCTATGCTGCTTTTTCTAATATCGCAGCGGCTGCTAGATTAGATATTACAGTTGCTGTATAATATCTGTTATGCAGCTTCCCGATGGACACCGCGCACCGGTTTGCGCCGCTCCGTCGACGAGATCCTTCGCTGGTACTTCCAGCGCATCCTCCTGGGCCACTGCCACAACGTCGAATGATCGTCGTTCAACTTTCGGGTTCCATGCTGAGGCCGCGAGCCTGGTAGTAGGAGATCTGAGCGATAATCCAGACTGTTCTGAGTTCGCCTTCGTCTCTGGGACCGAAAATCATGACATATTCCGATTGTTCTCCTGAGATGGAGTCGGTTAATGGGTGTATTACGCCCCAGCCCTTTTCCAGCGCAGCTGCAGCGAATTCGAGGGGCAGCAACATATGCATACTGCCGTCGGCGGGCACGTGCTGGTGGCCGAACTCGAGGCTCTGACGGATAAAAGCCCCGGCCGGTCCCCGGGCGAACCTCTTCTCCAGTCTCCAGCCCACAGATCCTGACAAGGAGAACGGCGTTGGTTCGAACCTTATACCCGGCAAAGCGGCGGCCGCCGCCCTCAATGCCTTCTGCATGGCCACCGGGGCGTTCTGGTTGTACTGCTGGTGAGGGATGCCACCGGGCGTCTCAGGAGGAGGCCCCTCTCTGAAGGGTGCCTCGTCCAGGGCATTGGAGATCTCATCGGCGGGAATAATCTCCAGAAGCGCGTCGGATACGGCCTCCTGAGTTCCCCCGGCTGTGGAAACAACGATCATTAAAGTCAAGCCAGCAAGTGCAATCCTATATTTCATACTCTACCTCCCGATTACTGCTATTCTGTTTTTCGAGTCCAGTTTTCGACTTAAATTTATCCAGACCACCTTCAGGAGTCAAGATTAATCCTTACCAGGAAGATGAACAAGGGCGGAGTACCTGTCCTACTCCGAAAGATGTGGACCAACCGAAGACTGTATCGTCGTTGAGATGGATCTACGGAGGCGATGATTTGACAAGCGACGAATGGAACAACAGGAATTGGCAGAGCGGATCGCAGGGCACGTGAAGGCCTGTTTTGGACCTCAGTTGACGCTGTCCTGCCCATTTCCGGAGCAGCATATCGCTTGAGCTGACGCCTTCTTGGCCCCTTTATTCGAATAGATCGAACTTGCCTCGCTTCAGCAGGCCACAAGGCCGTAGGAGTTGCTGTTATCGTATAGGTCACGCGAGGGTGCAGCTGAGCTCATAGATTAAACTGCTGAAAATCACCCGGCGTGTTCCCGCCGGTATCCTAAGGAGGCGTGCTACCGTTGCGCTGATGACGGGGTGCGAAGCCCTCCTGACAATGTACCGAATTGGGAGAAAGCCGTGAGGCGGACTCCCCTCCGGGAAACCCACCTGGTTAAGGGCTAGGATCGGGACAATATGGTGAGAGTATGCAAAGGTCTTCACGCGCCGTCAGCGAGCACCGACCTACGGGGTTTAACAGGTCGAAGACGTGTTTCCCAGTGCTTACACGTGTGGGAGAGGATGCAGGTGACTAACGTACCTGTACGGGACCCAATTTCCTCCCGGCGTTCAAGGCCCACCTAAGTTGTCCATGAGGATAAAAATGCGGAACGTGGAAACCCCGTCCCTTCGCCCGGTGCAATGCAGGGCAGGCATTACCGTAAGGCGTGCTGTAGAAGTGGCGGGATTGAGAGGTTGAAAAAAGCGAATGCTACCGGGAAATCCGGTGGATAGAGCATGAAACAGGGCTCAACTCTAAAACTGCAAGCCGCCTGGTGAACAGTAAATGGAGTGCTGACGTTCAACTGGTATCTCATTGCGAGAAAACTTGGAGAACCTTCAAAGATGGGAAAGCGAAAGACGGCTCAGGCCGGCGCACCTGTCGACGATGCGAAGAAATGGACTTCCATGGACTGGAGCCATGCAAGACAGCACGTTCGAAAGCTACAAGTGCGTATCGCAAAGGCTGTACTGG
>CALZJV010000115.1:0-13629 GCA_945787595.1 uncultured Desulfobacterales bacterium
TTCATCGTCACATGGTCGCGCGAAAACTCAATTACACAGATCGACTTGGTGTTTCCTGGCGGCTACAGGATCGAATTTTGCAATTATTAAGTTAGTAATGATTCCTATTAATCTATAATTAACGAACTTGCAAGGGCAATAGTGATCGATTTCATAGGATAAAGCCGATTGCTTTATTTGTCCATGAAAAAATTAGCTTGACATCTAAACGGTCGATTAATACGAACGTTTGAATCATCATGAGGTATACCCGTATGGCAAAGACAGATAAAAGCAAAAATCACAAAACTGAATTGACCACATTGTTGAATTTTCCCTTAACGGCATCGGTGCCGGCAGAAAGGAGGCAGCCAGTGAGGCATAGAATTTTTTATGGCGTTTCGGCAATGGCTATATTCTTTGTTCTATCCGGGTGCATCAATTTGGGTCCTGATTACACACCGCCGGATTTGGGAATTCAACCGCCGGAATCCTATGAGTATGCGCCCACCGGAACCAAGTTAGCGGTTGACGGGGATCGCTGGTGGGAGGTTTTCGGAGATTCGGAGCTCAACCAGCTGGTGGACGAGGTCCTTAAAAACAACTGGGATATCAAGCAGGCAGCTGCGCGAGTTCTGGAAGCCCGCGCGTTTTATGTCCAGGTTCGGTCCGATCGATTTCCCAGCGTAGGCATTTCCGGTAGCAAGGATCGGCGACAGATTTCAGGCGGCGGGCGCGGATCGACCACTATCGTCGATACCTATGACCTGTCGGCGCCGGCGTCCTTCGAGGTGGACCTTTGGAGCCGGCTGGCTAAAGCTTCCCGAGCAGCCTGGGAGGATATACTGCAAGAGGAAGAGGCGCGGCGAACACTGGCCCAGAGCGTCGTCGCCGAAGCGATTACCCTTTATCTGGAAATGGAAAGGCGGCTGCAGATTGCCGCGCAGAGTATTGAAGCGTTTCGTCTCAGTCTGCAATTTGTTGAAACACGCTATGAGCGCGGATTGACGTCAGTCCTGGATGTGCGGCAGGCCAGACGCGTTTTAGCCCAGGCGGAAACCCTCGTTCCCCAATTTGAACAGGAGATGGGTATCATTCAGCAGGAACTGTCCGTGTTGAGAGGACGATATCCAGTAACCCGGCCAAAGCGTCTGCAGCCGGAAGATTATTATAAACGTCTGGCGTCGGTGCCACCGGGGCTTCCATCCGATTTACTGATGCGCCGGCCTGATATCAGAGCTGCCGAGGAACAGTTAAAAGCCTTAAACGAACGTGTCGGTGTGGCCAAAGCCGCGCGCCTTCCTACCATTACCTTGACCGCTGGATATGGTTGGACCAGCGAGGACTTAAATAAACTCCTGCGTTCAGAAAATGTCATCTGGAACCTGACGACCGGCCTCGTCCAGCCTATTTTTGATGCCGGGAGGCTCAAAGCCGAACAGCGGGCGGCGGAGGCCAGATATCAGCAGGGAGTTGCCGAATATGTGCAAACCGTGCTGGCTGCATTTGGCGAAGTAGAAAGAGCGCTGCTGACCCGTAAACAGCAACTTGAACGTCGGGAGCGGGAGCTGAAATTTCTTGAGGAGGCCCGTGCGACACAGCGGGTGGCCGAGGATCGGTATATCCGCGGCCTCGTCATCTATCTGGACGTACTCAACGCACAGATTACACGCTTTCAGGCGGAAGACAGTCTGGCCCTTGTTGATCTGGCCATTGTGAGAAACCGGGTTGCACTTCACCGCGCACTGGGTGGCGGTTGGGCGGAGCCGGAACCCGTAGCAGTGAAAGAGGATGGTATCTTCTTCAACTTTTAGACCCTTAGTGGCCTTTATCTGGCAACATTTTGTAGGAACGTAAGGTGTCAGGTTTCAGGTGTCAGGGAAAGAAGATGTTAGATACTGACACCTGACACCCGACACCTAATATAAATAATCAGCGTGCCTGTTGCCCTGAAAGGGCCTCTTTTTCCGGGCGTAGTATTGGAGAAAGCTTAGTTCCTTGTTAGAGCACTCCGGCGGTTTTTGTGCGGTTTTCCCTGGCGGCTACCTGCGGATCGATGCGCCAGGTAATAAAAGGCGAAAGTGTGTACAGGAACATGTAAAGAACTGCTATGTGGCCGAAATAAGGTGTGAACACGGAGACGAACAGCAATAACGTCAGGCGGGCAAACCAGGGATGTCGACTCATGAATCGTCCGAGGTGTAGATAGTGAATGGGATAAAGATTCATTAAGATCGCCGTAAATATCATCATTACGCAACAGAAAACAACCCAGAACTGGGTCCATGGGGAGGCCTCGTTGACGGCCTGTGTAAAAATGATCAGGGGTGCCATGGACAGCATGGCAGCGGCTGGCGTCGGCATACCTTTGAAAAATCCCGGGATTGGATTTTTATCCAAGGTAAAATAAATCAACCGAACGAGTCCGAGAGAGGCATATCCCCAGGCAATTAGAGCCAGGGGAATTTTCTGGACGATCGGGTCTGAAAAGGCCGAAAGGACGACATAAAAAATCCAAGCGGGTGCAATGCAGAAACTGACCAAATCGGCAATGTCATCCAAAATTCCCCCAAGACTGATATTGTGCATCTGCTCAGTTTCCGTGGGCAGCGGTTCGGTCAGGCCCAGTTTGCGCGCCAGGGCGCCATCGAGCTTGTCGAACATGGCGGCACCGATTAAAAACAAGTAAGCCTCTCTTATCCGGCCCTGGTATGCAAAAAAAACCGCCAGCAATCCCATCATGGCATTCATGACTGTCAGTGCATTGGGGAAAAAGGCCAAAATACGGCGGCGAAGTCGTTCGTTGCCCAGGCAGAGCTCGTCCAAGCATAGGCTGCCGTATTTTCGGCAATACAGGGCAATGGAGCCCAGATTGATGACCAGAAAAATAATTTCAATGAAAAACAGACCCCGCAACGGAAGATTCCCAAACCAGGAAATCGATGAGTAAATACGGGTTTCCGGCCCCTCAGGAACATAAAACGCATAGGCATAAAGAAGCGCACCTACAGGGGCGGAAACGATGGTTCTCAGCCGGGTGAATTCGCTGTCTTCGGGATCTTGATCGTTACGGATGGCAAATCCGCGCATAAAATTAGCAAAGTTGTCGCGTACCAGTACGGTTACCGTTAATATCATCACCAAAATCGCGTGTAACAGTTCCGCCCTGCTGATATCCGGAGCAATCACATGGATGCGCCACATGGTACCGACGGCAACCAGGGGGAAAATGATCGAATAAACCACTTTGTCCATAATGCGATCAGCGAGATTTGCCATGACCGGATGGGGATGAAAGCGCGCGGCAAACCATCCGTCCACGAGATCGAAGGTCATTGAAACAAAGAGGAAGACCACCCCCAGGATGTATAAAACCGGGCTGCGAGTCCACATAACGGCAATGGCACACAGCATTCCGCCGAACACTAATGGTGGACGGCCGTATACCAGCATTGTTGTGATTTTCTGTGGGATATATTGTTTACCGGGCATGGTTTATCGGAGAGCTCGATTTCTAAGTTGTCCAATCATAAATAAAATCCTCACGCGTGTCAAGGCAGAGATCTTTTCTTTGATGAATTCGCACTTATTCGAATTCATAATCCTTTGCTTTCACGGGTACTTTCTGATAAGGCAGACCAAATTCTACACAGTTAATCAGTAACCAGGACTGCGCCGGGATTGCGCTTTACAAACTACAACCTTGCCCATGCCGAGTTCATTGTATCGAAAAGTTGGAATTGCCGCCGTCATTATGATGGCTTCGGTTTTTTTAAGCCGGCTCTTCGGGTTTTTCCGGCTGATGGTCATTGCCTATGTCGGAGGACGCAGCGGAGACGTCGACGCCTATCAGGTGGCTTTTTTTATCCCGGAAATTTTAAACCATATAGTTGCCAGCGGTTTTCTCTCCATCACCTTCATTCCGATTTTTTCCCGTTATTTGTCAGAAAACCAGGAAGCTCAAGGGTGGCGGGTTTTTTCTATTGTGTTGACCGGGTTTGGAAGTCTGCTTTTGTTGTTTATCGGTATCGCATATATATTTACTCCTGAACTTGTGGACGTGGTTGCGCGGGGTCGTCCGGATCCGGTTTTCAGAGAAGATGTCATCCGGATGACGCGTATCATTATGCCGGCCCAATTTTTCTTTTTTACCGGCGGGCTCTTTATGGCGGTTCAGTTTGCCAAGGAGAAATTCTTGCTACCGGCCCTGGCACCGATCTTGTATAATCTGGGCATCATTGTCGGAGGAATTTTTTTGAGCTCTCGCTTCGGTATGGAAGGCTTTTCATGGGGGGTTCTGGCAGGCGCGTTTACCGGTAATTTTGCAGTCCAGTATTGGGGTGCTCGAAGAGTAGGCATGAAATTTACTCTGACTTTTGATTTCAAACATCCTGATCTGAAAAAATACGTAAAGCTGACCTTACCCCTTATGCTCGGTCTTACCATGTTTTTTTCGATGGAGGTTTTTAAGCTCTTTTTTGGTTCCTATCTACCACCCGGGAGTATTGCAGATTTGGAATATGGATTGAGGACCATGATGCTGCTGGTTGCGTTTTTCGGTCAAGCCGTGGGCGTGGCTTCCTATCCATTTATGGCTCGCTTGGTCGCTGAAAACAAAATGCATGAAATGAATCAGTTGCTAAACAATACCCTGCGGTACTTATCCTTGGTTATTCCGTTTTCGGTGCTGCTGATGGTTCTCAGACATGAGATTGTTCTGATCCTTTTCCAGCGAGGAAAGTTTAATGCCGCCGCCACCGATCATCTGGCTGCTGCTTTAATTTTTCTTTTGGTTGGTGCTTTTGCCTTTGCCGCCAACACGATTGTACCCCGGGCATATTATGCCATACAGGACACGCTTTTTCCGGCAATTTACGGAACAGTTGCGGTTTTGCTGAGTATTCCTTTGTATATGCTGGGTTTAAATATAATGGGTACCAATGGAGTCGCTCTGGCAATTTCACTGTCCGGTATCTTTCAGGTGACCGTTTTATATGTGCTTTGGAATAAACGGAGCGATAACACAGGAAGCCGAAGGGTATATTCCTTTTATCTAAAGATGATAGGGTTTGCTGCACTGACGGGGATTTTTTTGGCATGGTTTCGATCAGTGGCGTTAGATTGGATTGACGCCACTACATTCATGGGGAGCTTGATGATGTGTGCCTTAACCGGTGCGGTTTTTTTGATAATTTTACTGGGTGCCGGTTACGGCTTAAGAATAAAAGAAATCACGGATCTGGTGAATCGACTGGCAGAGAAGCTTAAATGATTTAACTGAAATCCGGGATCTTACAAGTTGAATCGGGAAAGTGAGCCTTAAGAATAAAACCAATGCGCAGAGTTATGGGGCGGATTAGCCAACGCGCTTACCACCTGATCAGGGCACTGCCCCAGGTCAAGCCGCCCCCGAACACCGGCATACAAACCAGGTTACCTGGCTGAATGCTGCCGTCGCGCACTGCCTCATCCAGAGAGATGGCACAGGATGCCGAGGAGATGTTGCCGTATTTTTGCAGGGTTAAATAAAATTTCTCGAATGGAATTTTTAAGGATTTTGAAATGTTTTTAAACATGCGGACATTGGCCTGGTGCGGTATGATCCAGTTTATATCTACCAGCTTAAGATGATTGTATTCGATCGGCTCTTTGATGGACTCGACAAAACGCCTGACGGCCACCCGGAAACTCAGGTTGGCTTCAACCATGTTCAGGTAATGCAACCCCTTATCCACGCTTTCATGGCTTATGGGGGTGGTCTTTGAACCACCGCCCGGCATTAACAAATCCTGGCCGTTGGCTCCGTCGGTGTGGATATGAGTCGACAGGATTTCATGGGAGTTGCCGCCCCGGGTGAGTACAGCGGCTCCGGCCCCATCGCCCCATAGAATACAGGTGGAACGATCCTTCCAATTGAGAGTACGGGACATGATTTCAGAGGCCACCACCAAAACATTTTTATAAGTTTTATTCTTTAAATATTGTTCGGCGACATTTAAGCCAAAGATAAATCCGGAACAGGCTGCGGTCACATCAAATGTCACCGCGCGGGGGGCATCCAGCTTGGCCTGCAGCCAGTTGGCAGCCGAAGGACAGCAGGTGTCCGGTGTGATCGTGGCCACGATGATCAGATCCATCTCTTCAGCGCCCATACCGGCCATTTCAAGGGCTCCCAAAGATGCCTGGTACCCCAGATCGGAGGCCGTTTCGCCGGCCTCGGCGATTCTTCTCTCGCTGACACCGGTGCGTTGAACGATCCAATCATGGGTCGTGTCTATCCCACTTTTTTCAAGATCATAATTAGTTAAAATTTTTGACGGCAAATAAGAACCTGTGCCCAATATACGGATAGATTCCATTATTTTTCAATTCCCACTAAGTTCTTCGATTGTTTCTTACCAATCTCATGGTTCTGCTTGCAAGCGGCATTTTCTATTTGTCAACCTCAAAAAAAAAGCGGCAAATAACCGCCGCTGTTTACAATATATGGTTTTTAGTTGTCAACCTATGGGTGAGGGTTTGCACAGATGGGTTTCTTCCATGGCCACACGGCCACAACCGTCACAAACGAATTTCATCGAGGCCAGTTTGTCTTTACACATGTGAGCGGTCTCAACATCCGGGGTACCGCAGAAGCTGCATTTTTTTGCATCACCACATGGATTGCATAAATGGCCCGGTTCATTTGCCACCGCACCGCAATTTTTACATGTATACGCCATAATATACCTCCTTTGCCGATTCAGGTATTAACTGATGGATTTGTAAAATGCCAACCAGCTATGAATGCTAAATCTTTATTTCTTACCGACTCATCCGGAATGTCAATATCGACAGGGTAAATATGGCTATAAATAGGGAAAAGTCAAGGAACACCAGTTGATTCCGGTTTATCATTTACACTCTGTTCTTTTTTTTCGTTTTTTCCTGAAGAAAATACGGGCTGTATGATGGTAATCGGAAGTTTTAAGGTTCGTTCCAGAATACCCAGCACTCCGGAGCCAACGGCTGCGGGATGAAGGGGTATCACGTCGGGGTCTGCTAAATCACCTTTGGCGCTGAAGGGAATTGAAATCAGCTTGCCGCCTAGGATATGCCCTATCAAAGGCAGAAATTTGATGATGCGATCCATAGTTTTGAACGGCGCGACTAGGACAGTAAGATCCAATTTTTTTTCGGAAAGGTCGATGTTGCC
The DNA here is from genome assembly GCA_945787595.1 of uncultured Desulfobacterales bacterium. The sequence goes on from CALZJV010000115.1 coordinate 7,175, forward strand.
TTCGCAGGCAATTCCCATTGATACGCCATCGATGGCGCATTCCTGCATGATGAGCTTGCCGCCTTCAAGGTCCGCTCTGATTGTCATATCATGGTAAGCAAAACCCTCGCCGATCAGATCCGGGACTTCTCCCCGGTAAATTTCGGTAACATTTAAAATCGAAAGAATTTTAGCCAGGAGACCAAACCGATAAATTCGACCCTTCTCGGCGGAGAATGTCATTTCTCCTGTCATGGACTTTAAGAATTCAGCCGGTTTGCTTTTTGATAAGAGCTGACCATTTAAATCAAAAGTACCCATTGCCAAATTTTTTTGATCGGTAAAGCAGGCAACGGCAGGGGCGAGCATTTGATTCACGGCGGTGGGAACCAGAAAAATTTCCAGTGTCTGCTCCTTAACCTTCAGCTGGCCTTGAAAGGATATGCTGCACACAACCGCTTCATTGACCGTAATTACCACATTGTCCGGTTTAAATGAGAGATCGGCTTTCAGGGGGCTCACGGAATATGTTTCATAGTTAAAGTTATCCGCCTGAACTTTAAGGGTTCCCTGAAAATCCCTTTTACTGAGACGGCTGTTCGGATCTTTACTCTTTATTTCTGCATAGTGGAAAATGTTATCAACCTGATCCCAGTCAATGGCGTCAGCGGTGAGGATCAGGTCCAGCAAAGTCACATTTTCTGATACAACCATTTCTCCAGTCAGTGTCAGATGGTTTTCTCCCCAGGCTAAATCCGTTGCATTCATCCGGACTCTGTTGCGGGCAGCTTGCGGTGTGGTTTCAGTGGTCAGGTGAAATGAACCGTTGTTGACCTTTAGTGGATCACCAAGGGCATCCGAAATGAGGACAAGGTTTTTCATGTTGCCGGTCATAGCAGAATGCCACTGGGCCGGTAAATGCAAGGGACCTTTCAGGTCTAGACCTGACAGAAAAACCTTTCCTTTGGTTACGGAAAAATCCTCTAAAAAGGGTTCATTTTTTTTAAAAGACAACAGCCAGGGATAGACCTCATCCGCGACGAGCGCCATGGATTGGGAATGAACCTCAAAGGTGGGCGATTTCCCGAGATCAAAGCCGGCAGTAAATCGAGAAATCGTGGAGTTTCCCAATGAGGCATCGATTTCTTCTAAGACGAACCGGTTCTTGCGCCATGAGATTTTACCCTTGTCAACCCGCAAAGGGCCCGGTAATCCTTTGGAGTGAAGATCGAGTTGCTCGATGTCAGCGGAAAATGTCACTTGTCCAAACGACGGTTTTGAAACAGGGCCGCTGACTGTCATGCTTCCAAACGCCAGTGATCCGCTTATGGGTTTAAACCGGTCGAGGGCTGGCGGTATGTTTTTATAAGAAAAGATTAACGGGCTTATATCTTCAAGGTGGAGCAATGCCCGGCCCGTTCGAGTTGAGAACACCGGCGCCTTCGTCCAGTTAACGTCACCGGAAACCCTTTGTATGGATGATTTTCCCATGGCGGCATTTACACCATTGAAGGTGATTTTAGTCCCCTGCCATGTAAAGCGCCCCCGGCCGATCTGCAAGGAATTGGATAGCTTCTCTGAGGTTAAGATTAGTTTGTTGACAACACCGCGAGTTTGGAAATGCCAGTTCATGGGGCTGAATAACGGACCTTTTATTGCCAAGTTATTTACTGCGACCTCACCTTTCAATCCACTAATATTATTCAAATTTTTTTTGAAAACCTCAAAGGAAAGCAGCCAGGTGTAGAGCTCATCCAGGTTTAATTTTGCCGATTTGGAATTAACACTAAGACTGGGAGTAGCGGTCCAGTCGACAGCGATAGAAGGATTTAACAATGAGGACTTTCCGATGTTCGCATTAAAATCGTCGAATGCAAGGCGGGTCCCGCCATAATTAAACTGCCCCCCGTCAATTTCAATCGCGTATGGGATGCGCTTGTAACGGGCGGTCAAATGAATATTTGAAGCCTGCACTTCAGCTTTCAGGCTTGCCAGATCATCTCCCAGTGTCAAGATCCCCGTTGCCGTGCCCTTGACATCCTTAATCAGGGCAAGCTCATTTAGAAAATCCCCATCTCGAACAACGCGACCTAAAACCGGCGGCAATTGGGACAGGTCGGCATTGACACCTATTCTAAGTTGAAAGGGTGCTAGATCTTGGTTGAGACCCAGTGCCATCTTACCGTTGCGGCCGCCGGAGTTTCCCATCATTGCTTCAAGGTTCTCGCCATACAGAATCCCCTTGGAAATAAGCGCATCCCCGATCACATGATCCAGATTCAGTCCGGCCCCTGGGATGAAAATTTTGCCCTGTGTCATCCGCCCTTTGATGACAATATTATCCAGCATCCCCAGTTCAGCGATTCTGCGGCCCTGAATGCGAACCGTCATCCAGGGGACATATCCTCCCCTGATAATTTTAAATATATTTCGAATCGTTTCAGATTCGCCCACAAGTCCGAGTGCCACCTGCCTGACCGAAGCCGCATCTATCCGGGAGCCGTTTATGGCCAGCTGGATATCCTGCAGATTCTCATCGTAGGAAAACATCCCGCTGGCTTCCAGTCTGGGGAAATCAAATCCCATTTCCGTCAGGGAGATTGCGACCGTCTTGTCACCGATCTGAATCTTTCCCTGGACACGGCCGCCCCTAATTATGAGCTGTTCTTCAGCGCGACTCAATGCAAGAATTGGAACTGCTCCGTCGACAACGGCCTCCAAATTTCCGGTGCCATCCAATTCAACATCGATCGTTAAATTTGCTTTGGTGTCCGTCACCTGCAGGGCGGAATCAGGTAAAAGATAAGCCATTAAAGCCTGAGGACGGAAGCGGGAGAGCCGAATGTGCCCCTTGCCTTTGAAGTCTGAGGGATTCAAGGATCCGTTGACATCTATTTGATCCCACAGGTTAGATTTACACCTGATGGAAAAGTCAAGCTCGTTCGGTCGGCGCTGATAAGCGGCCTGTACTTCTTTTAGTTTAAATTGCCGTCCAAAAGGATCTACAAGGGTCATTTTTCCAAAATCAACCCGCAGCTTCAGCTGCGGTAATTTAAACTCCGGAAGACCCCGAACGGCTTTCGATATCGCCTTTACGATCTCGTTAAATGATGCAAGTTGCTCAGGCTGTGCTGCCTCAGGACTGATTTGAGGCAGTTTCATAAAGTAGTCCGCATATTCAAGCGTGACAATGCCGACCTGCAGACTGCCCAAGAAAAGAGGCCAAATTTTAGGATAAACCTTCATCCGATGCATTTTAATCGTGAAACTATCCGGAATCAATATTTCGACTTTATGGACGACGATATGGGGCCTTGGAAAGTAAGACAGGTCAAGACGTCGATATTTTATCTCACCTCCGATCTCCTTGGATACGGTATGCTCGATTTTTTCCCTTACCATCTCCAAATTGATCAGATGCGGCGCGATCATCATCATAACGACGATGAGGGCACTGAAAATCAGCAGGCTTTTGATCAGCAGGTTGATAATTTTTTTAGGTCTGCTCATAACGACTTCTATAACTGCAATTATATTCCCATACTCGGTAAAACAAAAATAAGAGCTTCGCCTTTAAGGTAATCCTGAATCTTCTAAAGTTCAAACCAAACTAAAAATAAGATTCCAAAAATAGTCAAAGGCGACCGCTTGGTCAAGTTGAAATTTAATAATTACTAAAGGTTAAATAACACCAAGCGGTAAGCAAGGCATGTTTGCTGTACGGTGCACATGAGAGGTATCCAACAAAACCCGCAGATTTTTTCGGAATTCCGGGCGGTACACTGACATTGGGGGTTACCGTTCTTGACTGCTCCATACCTGCACCCGGGTCTGAAAATCAGAGGTCATAGCTATTGACCCACGGCTGGATTTGCTGTATTGTACTACGCTTTTCATGTTCAAATACTGATATCAGTTTATAGTTAAATATATTCATCGGAGAAAGGGGGCTATATGTACAACGAAACGGTTATGGATCATTTCCGACATCCAAGAAATGTAGGGGTGATCGAAGATGCCAATGGTGTTGGAGAGGTCGGAAATCCCCTGTGTGGCGACATGATGACGATTTACTTGAAAATTCTTGAAGACCACATCGAAGATATCAAGTTTCAGACTTTTGGGTGCGGATCTGCTATTGCGGTATCAAGTATGCTGACCGAAATAGCCATGGGAAAATCCATTGAAGAAGCCAAAAGCATTACAAATAAAGATGTGGCCGCAGCACTGGAAGGTCTGCCGAAAAACAAGCTTCACTGCTCCAATTTGGGGGCGGATGCCCTACAGCTTGCGATCAAGGATTATGAGGACAGAAAGGCCGGGGTTACCCGGGCAGAACCCAAACGCAGGGACGAACATGAACATACCCATGGGGGCCAATGTTACTGTCCTTACTGCGATATTGAGCTGGACATGGAAGCCACATTTTGTGATGCCTGCCAGTCCAGTCTTGAAGAAGAACACTAGAGTTGCATGCTTGGACGGTGAAAATCATGCTTTCTCTCGCAATGTTACTTTTAAAAGGTGATCTCACTTTTATTTCTCTTAAAATTGCCCCAGGTGATGACGATGAAATCCATTAATTTTGATCATATTTCAGCCAATCCGCTTTTACCCGAAATTAAAAAAGCGATGATTGAGGCGATCAATAAAGATTACCACAATCCCTCCAGTCAGCATCAGGCCGGTGAAAAAGCTGCAGAAGCCTTGGAACAGGCGCGTGAATCAGTGGCGAAACTGATCAATGCCGCCATGCCGAAAGAAATTGTGTTTACATCCGGCGGCACCGAATCCATAAATCATGCCATTAAAGGTGTGGCACTGGCCAACGCCGAAAAAGGTAATCACATTATTACCTCCAACATTGAGCATAATGCGGTCATTCGCAGTTTGAGGCGGCTAAAGTCCGCGGGTTTCAATGTGACATCCCTGTCGGTGGACGATACCGGGCGGGTGAATCCCCAAGACGTTGTGGATGCCATCACTGCTGAAACCATTCTGGTCTCGATCATGCACAGCAATAATGAAACCGGAACCCTTCAGCCAGTTGAGGAGATTGCCCAGATTTGCCGGGATCGAAAAGTGATTTTTCACACGGACGCTGTTGATTCGGTTGGTGTGATGCCCTTTGATGTCCAAAAATTCGGAGTGGATTTGCTCAGTTTTGCCTCCAATACATTCTATGGACCGACCGGGGTCGGCGGTCTGTATATCCGTCGTGGAACCCGCATTTTTCCACTATTAGACGGCGGAGTTCAGGAGAACAATAAACGCGCGGGCGCTGAGAATCTGATCGGCATCATCGGCATGGGCAAAGCCGCTGAGATTGCACGACGGGATATGGATTCGAATTTTGCCCATGTAAGCAAGCTAAAAGAAAAATTTGTCGAAGAATTACCCGATTATATTGATGAATACATTATTAACACCCATGGGCAGTATAGCCTGCCGAACCTGGTGTCTGTTTCCATTAAGTATATTGAAGGTGAAAGCGTGGTGTTAATGCTGGATGATGATGGTATCTCGGCATCAACGCGATCCGCCTGTGCCACCGGTTCGCTGAGAGCATCCCACGTGTTACTGTCATTGGGGCTAAGTCATGCCGATGCCCAGGGGACACTGGTGGTTTCTTTCGGTGTAGACAATACCGAAGAGGATATCATCGCATTTCTAAAATCATTAAAAAATGTCGTCACCACTCTGCGTGAAATCTCACCCCTGTATAAAAAGGAGCGCGGGGCGAACTAGCACGGACGGGCCAGAATTGAAAATTGAAGATTGCAGATTGAATATTTGTGGATGTCGCTTCGCTCTGCTTTTTTATTATCTTTTTTAAATCATTGATCCCGCCGGAGTGTGATTTGCTGATACCTTCATTTTCTGACAACATGGTGTCAGAAAAAAACCGTTAAGGGCCTATGAATGAGATTGCCCAAGCTCAAGAAAGCACGCCTCATCAGCATCCGACATCATGCTGTCAAAGTACATGTCAATAATATCCCTGTGAACGGAATATTTGCCTGTCAGGAGTTTTTCATCAATCTCGATCGGATGCATTTTCATGGAAAGCGCTTCTTATCTTAAAACTTGACGTGAATTTTAAGATCTTAGTCTATATAGACGGCTAGTACTTCAGTCCGAATTCCAGGCTCCACAATTTCCTGCCGTCGCTGAGGACCACATCCTGCCGACGAATTTGGGTAACCTGATAACCATCCACGGATCCTCCTTCGCGAACGATATGGCTATTAATGACCGCCATACGTTTGGAGGCATCACTGAACCATGCCAGCGCCTGAAGCTTGAGTTTGGAGTCGGCGATTCGGTCATAGGTCCTGGTTCTATCCGGTTTTTTAGCTTTTGTCGAAGGTTTGCCTGATGGGACACTTCTGGCTGCGACTGTTTTATTGGGGGCTGCCGCATCCTTCGATGTGGGCCTCTTTTGCGGCGGCTTTTTAAGCGTTGCCGTCCCCCTC
>CALZJV010000115.1:13659-17522 GCA_945787595.1 uncultured Desulfobacterales bacterium
GAATTTTGCTGGTCGGCCGTCACATCCGGTACTATCGGACGCGTTTTAGCAGGTGTTTCTTCTAGTTTGCCTGCGGGTACAGCCGATTTCAGCTGATTTTTTGCCAGTTGGGCTTTCCTTGGGGGCTTTTCGGTCAAATTTGTGGATTCTGGGGGAATTTTAGCTCTGAAAATGTTTGATTTTTCCAATAGCGACGCGGAATTTTCCCTTTGTTGCCCTGAAACTCCGGCTGGAAATTTTTTAGCGATTATAGGCTGTCGCTGGTTTAAAAAAATGATTACCGCAAAAACAACGACCAGCAGGACCAAAAGAATTGAAATTAAGCCGGGGACAAGCCATCGCCGCCTTTCCTTTGAATTGCTCGCCTGTTTCGTGTCAATGGTCTTCGGCATGGTAAAAAATGATTCAGAACGCGGCGATTGCACTTCAATTCTTTTTAATGCCTTTAAAATGGAGCTCAATTTAATAATCCTTTATCCCATTTGTTCGTTGAACCCATAGGACCGGATACCGGGCCTGGTATCACAATACTTTGCTCAGCCGGGGCATCTCAAAACCTTTAGATTTGTAAAGAATGATTTTTGTCAGAGGCCCTACGAAACCATCCGCAAATATGCCGTATTTTGTTTGAATTTCTTCAATGGCATTACGGGTCAGGATATCGTAATCGTCGTTGAGTTCAACACTATGGTAGCCCAGTTCACGCAATAGCAATTTAAGGGTGATGATTGAGTCTTTATTGGTACGTGTTGGTAAGGTTCCCGAGATAGAAAGAAAATTTTTCCACGGCAGATAGGCAACTCCCGACCAGTAAAGATTGATCTCATCTTCGTTTGTCTCTACTACCTTGTTTTCCTTTGGAACGTTGAAGCTTAATTTATCACCATCTTTTTGGCTGAGTGTAAGATATCCGGGTTCTTGGCTGTCCGTCGGATAAAACTCCAAAATGGCCGGCAAATCCAAGCGTTTCAGCAGATCCAAGTTTGTCTCGACCCGAAGAATGAAAATCCCGCTGGGCTTGGCCGTCAGACGGAAAAAGGCATGATCATCATCCAGACTGTTGAGATAGGGTTTGAATTCAATGGGTGTTTGCCACAATTCCATTGCGTTCTTGAGAGCGGTGTACCGTGAAGATCGAATATCCATGGTCGTCAGATAGTCTGACAGCTTCAAAGTTTCTATTCGACTTAGGGCCGGTTCGTTCACCACCGGGTCCTGTCGGTCAGAGGGCGGGTTCTGCATTGATATTTCAGAAATATCAGCATCTTTTGAAACCGGCTCTCCAATCGCCAAGCCCTCAATTTCAGGTTTTTGCAGATGTTTAAAAATTTCGGTGATTCCCATAGTCAGAGGCTGGTGAAAAATAGCAGCCGCCAATATGAAGCTTAAGAATGCAATAATGATAAATGCCTTATTCCAGTCGGCAAGATAAAACCTTGTGGGGGTGCCAGTACCCATTAATTCCTTAATAGAAGCTCGGGCGATACTTCCCGTGATTTTATGCCGGCTGAGGCCAAAGGCAGTCAGCAGGGACCGGTCGCATGCAATATTGATGACCCGGGGAATCCCCCGGGAATATTTATATATCTGGCGAAATGCGGACTGATTGAATTTGATTCCCGGATTTTGCGCCGCAATATTAATACGGTACCGGATATACTCTTCCGTTTCCTTGCGGTTAAGGGGCGAGAGATGGTATCTGAGCGTAATTCGCTGACTCAGTTGTCTTAACTCTTGGGAGTCCATGATTTCGCTAAGTTCAGGCTGCCCGACCAGAATTATCTGAAGCAGTTTTTCCTGGTTGGTTTCCAGATTCGACAATAACCTTAATTGTTCCAATACATTGCGACTCAGGTTTTGGGCTTCATCGATGAGCAGAATTATCTTTTTGTTGCGGGCCTTTTTGCGCATGAGAAATGAGTTTAGTTTATCAATTAAATCCTTAGTATTATTGGCATCATACTTAATTCCCAATTCATCATTAATGGCTCTGATAAGTTGTCTAGGACCCAGCCTTGGGTTGAAAATGTAAGCTGCGATGGTGTCCGAGTCCAGGCTTTCAAGGAACGCCCTGCAAAGGGTGGTTTTGCCGGTTCCGACCTCACCGATGATTTCCACAAAGCCATCACCCTCAGCCAGTGCATAGTTCAGGTGGGCCAGAGTTTCCTCATGGCTTTTGCTCAAGAAGAGATAGGCCGGGTTTGGTACCAGTTTAAATGGCTTTTCCCTAAAGCTGAAAAATTTTTCGTACATTTTTAATAATATTAAAAAAATCAAACAGATGTGTCAAGATCGAATGCTTGAAACCGGCGATTCCAACTATTGCCAGACGTCCGAAAGAAACGGAATTATTCTTTATTCGCCATATAGGATTCCAAAATCTGATGTCGTTCGTCTTTATTTTTTTGGACCAATTGTCGGCATGCTTCGAAGAACTGATTCATTTCCCCCATATTTCGTGTCAGCATTTTTTGAAGTGCCGGCAAAAAATCATGGTATGCAACTACACTACTGATTTTGGCATTATTTAAGGAATGGTTCATCCAGACATCATAAGCAGATAATTCATTCTGACGTGTTTTCAGTTGGTTAAATTCGTTGCGAAGTTCTGAAAAGATGATTACCTTGCGCTCTCTTTTTTCTAACGGTGTTAGGTCCGTTTGATATAATAATTCGAGTTTTTGACGGTAATGCATGACCAATTGGATAAATTGTTCGCGACGGCGGTGTTGACGCAAATATTCGCTGTAAATCTGCTCAGAGCCGGATGCATGCTGCCACCGTCGCAGTCCTTCTTGTTCAACTAAAGTGGCAAAGCTTTCATTAAAGGCAGTATCATCTTTAACATATAGAACCTGGTGTGCAAGTTCATGAAAGATCAACGCTGCCAGTCGGGCGTCTGGAAAACGAATAAATGTGCTCAACACAGGATCGTCAAACCAGCCTAGCGTCGAATAAGCAGTCACCCCGCCGACATAAACATCATAGCCCTGCTTACTTAGTCTGTCGGCGTATTGCCGGGCATTCGTTTCAGCGAAATAGCCGCGGTATGCGGCACATCCTGCAAAAGGATAGCACCATGTTTTGGAGGTCAAAGAAAACTCCGGGGCGGCAAACACATTCCATAAAACGAATGGTCGCGCAATATCCACATACGTAAGATAGTGGTCGTTGACCGGAAGCTGAAGTTCATTTTCGGCAAATTCACGAACCTTTAGTATGAACATCAGCCTTTCACGAAGGCTTTGCGGAGATGCAGAATCTGCTATAATTTTGGAGATTGGCTGTCGCTTCAATAAGATGCGACATTGACCATCGATTGCCTGGCTGTAATAATGAACAGTTTGGCAACCCCATAAGGTGGCCGAACAGATTAGGATCCACAAAACAACGCAAACTTTATTAAGCTGCAATAGAATCAATTCTTTTCACCCTTGACGCCTTGGCTTTGAAGATCTCCGGCTTTTGTAGCGTGAGGGTCTATAGCGGTTTTGGCAGGGACAATTAAAACTGGAAAACCGATGTTAGCGCCATTAAAGCTTTTCACTTGCCGCGCGCACTGAAATATACTCGATGGCGCACATAACCGTCTTGCCTGTCAAGGTTGTCAATTTCAGCTGCCCTAAGGGTTTTGTCCACATACTGATCTTCATTTTGTCCTTGATATTGAACAAAGTTGGATTACCATATTTTTCGACCAGGATATTTTTTATGGCGTTCAGCCAGGAGGAGTCCATTTTTGTTGTGTCAAAGCGGGCTAGAACGACTTTGTATAATTTACCGTTGGCTGAACGATCATCAAAATAAAAAGCCACCCCAAATTCGTGGCCCATAATTTTAATCCTATTTTTCAGTTTGCTAAT